>NZ_JACJPZ010000017.1:0-77848 GCF_014696335.1 Dolichospermum sp. FACHB-1250 | reverse complement strand
ATACAAATCCTTTTGCTGTGGAATTAGCGCGGGTAACTTTGATGATAGCGCGGAAAATTGCGATTGATGATTTATGTTTGACTGAACCTGCTTTACCTTTGGATACTTTGGATGATAATATTGTTTGTCAAGATGCTTTGTTTAGTGAATGGGTCAAAGCTGATGCTATTATTGGAAATCCACCGTTTTTGGGTGGTAAAAACATGAGAATAGAATTAGGAAATGAATATGTAGAAAAGATATATCAAGCTTTCCCAGAGGTAAAGGGACAACCGGATTTTTGTGTATTTTGGTTTAGAAAAGCATCTGATTTATTAGGTAATAAAGGAAGAGGAGGGTTAGTTGGGACAAATTCTATTGCTCAGGTTTCAGGGAGAAAAGCAAGTTTAGATTATATTGTTAGTAATGGTGGAATTATTCATGACGCAATTTCTAATCAGATTTGGTCTGGAGATGCTGCTGTTCATGTTAGTATTGTTAATTGG
The DNA here is from genome assembly GCF_014696335.1 of Dolichospermum sp. FACHB-1250. Lineage (NCBI taxonomy): Bacteria > Bacillati > Cyanobacteriota > Cyanophyceae > Nostocales > Aphanizomenonaceae > Dolichospermum > Dolichospermum sp. FACHB-1250. The sequence continues at coordinate 77,363 of NZ_JACJPZ010000017.1, read as the reverse complement.
ACAAAGGAAGAGCAAAAACAAAACTTTTTAGATAGTGTTGAAGTTCCGTTTATTACTTCTTCTTTAAAAAGTGAGATATCGGTTACAAATGCTGTGAAATTAGAAGCGAATAAAAATTTCTCTTTTGAGTCTTGTGCGCTTGGTGGAAAGGGGTTTATAATCTCTGAAGAAGAAGCTAGGGAATGGATAAAGATTGATTCTAAAAATGCAGATGTTTTAAAACCGATGATTGATGGTAAAACTTTAATTAATCCTTATTTAAAATTAGATTGGGTAGTTGATTTTAATAATTTATCAATAGAGGAAGCAAGTGAATATCAATTACCTTTTCAGCGTGTGAAAGAAAAAGTGAAACCAGAAAGAGACAAAAACCGTAGAGACGCAAGAAGAATTAACTGGTGGAAGTTTGGTGAAAAAAGACCAGCTATGAGACAAGCAATGTCTTCTTTATCTTGTTATTTTGCTATTCCAAAAATTGCTAAGTGGATGATTTTTACACCTGTGAATATTTCTATTTTACCTTGTGAAGCTAATATGGTTATTGCTGCTGATGATTTTTATATCCTTGGGATTCTCACATCTAACGTACATCGTGTTTGGGTAAAAGCGCAAAGTTCGACTTTAGAAGATAGAACTCGTTACACTAATACAACCTGTTTTGAAACCTTCCCATTTCCACAAACAGCAGATATAAAAATAGTCCAACAAATTCGCACTAAAACAGAAGAACTAAATGAACATCGTAGTCAACAAATGGAAACCAAACAATGGGGAATCACTACATTATATAATAAATTTTTCACCGAACCGAGTAGTCAACTTTATAAACTACATCAACAACTGGATAAACTGGTAATGTCAGCTTATCAATTCAACCCAGAAGATGATATTTTAGAAAGACTGCTGTTATTAAATGTAGAGTTAGCGGAAAAAGAAAAACAGGGAATTAAAATTATTGGACCAGAAATACAAAATTAGTAGTAAGTATGTAGGGTGCGTTAAAAGCGTTAAAAGATGATGAAATCAACTATTAAATACAATCCGCGAGGTAACGCACCAAGTTTACAGTAGAGTTCAACTTTGTGAGGTACAAAAATACTCTACCTTGCCCACTTGCCCAAGTAAAGGGTGTACTTCATAAACCTAAAATAGGCTGTATAAAATATGAGGAAGGGATTTTTAATTAAGGCCTAGACAGTCCAAATACGTACCATTTTTCCCGACTGAGAAAAAAGCCAATACCATCACTATTAGTACAAGTTAAACCGATTTTTTGAGATACACACTTAAAACCACTTGAATTCCAATTACTTCCATAGTTCAAAACAGGTTTATTTTTGTCAGCAATGGTATCAATAATACACAAAATTTCTGGTCTACCCTTCTCAGGTAATAAAAAACCTTGTCCCCACTCAAGTGGACAATATCCGGGGTAGGGTTGAGGAGGTTTGGGTTTTAGTGAACTACTGATTTCACAGCGTAAAATATTTATTTCCCCTGGTACTCCTGGTATTAATTCACAAAAAATATTACCACTAGGGGACTGAAAACCTTTTGGTGCTGCTATACTTACCTGTGGTAATAAAGTCACCATTGTACCTGTCAGAAGCAACACCACTAATTTCTTAATTTGTCTGTACATGATTTATTTACATGATTTATCAAAAATAATAGACATTGTTAAATATCCGGTTATGGTAATCTGACTTGAGAATATATAGATACTATATCACAAGTATTGAACGTCGAGAATTTCAGATACCCGATTTCTTAAAGAAGTCGGGTATCTTGATAAAGATAATAAATGGCAAAATGCCGTTCTTTTTTCTTTGAGTTGATATAGAATTGGGGAAATTGACCATCATACATCCTTTGTGCTTTTCTGTATTTGAGAAAGGTAATTTCCACATTTTCAAGTTAAATAAATTACTAATTGCTACTATTGAATCTCGATTTATATTATATATATTTTATCATGCAGATGCGCTATAAAGATTATGATCTGCTGTTTAAATCCTGACTGTTCAAATCCGCAAAATCCAGATAATTATCAATTTTGTCAAAATTGTCAAACTCCTCTAGTAACACTTTTGAGAAATCGGTTTCGTGTTACCCGGTTACTTTCTAATGAGGGGGGGTTTGGAAGAACTTATATTGCTGAAGATATTGATAAATTAAACGAATTATGTGTCATTAAACAATTAGCTCCAAAATTTCAAGGTACTTGGTCACAAAAAAAAGCAATTCAGTTATTTTCAGAGGAAGCAAAGCGATTACAACAATTAGGAGAACACCCTCAAATTCCCACTTTAATAGCCTATTTTCAACAGAATAATTGTTTATATTTAGTTCAGCAGTTTATTGATGGTCAAAATCTACTAGATGAATTAAATTCCCGAAAAGTTTATAAAGATTGGGATATTCAGTCTATTTTATTAGATTTATTACCGGTTATTAAATTTGTGCATCAACATGGGGTAATTCATCGTGATATTAAACCAGAAAATATTATTCGTCGTCAATCTGATCGAAGATTAACACTAATTGATTTTGGTTCTTCTAAAAAATTGACGGTAAGAGTACAGGGAAAAAATGGTACTTCTATTGGTTCTCATGGTTATTCTCCTATTGAACAAATTAGAGACGGAAAAGCTTATCCTGGTAGTGATTTGTTTGGTTTAGGTGCTACTTGTTTTCATTTACTAACGGGGATTTCTCCTTTTCAATTATGGATGGAATATGGCTATAGTTGGGTAGAGAATTGGCAAAAATATTTACGGTTTCCCCTAAATAGAGAATTAGGAGAAATTATGGATAAGCTACTACAAAAAGAAATACAAAATCGCTATCAATCTGCGGATGAAGTTATGAGAGATTTGATGAAACAACATACTCTTATGCTCCCAGCAGCAAATAGTAAAATTAATAGTAAAATTAATAGTAAAATTAATAAATTACCTGCTAATTATTCTCGGATAAATTACACGAAAAAATTTTTATTGCGAAATTTGATTTTTATGTTTGGGTTAATTATTTTTTTCACTTTGGGAGAGTTTGGTTATCGAGAATTTCGTAAATTAAAACCCGATTTTTCTTTTAATTTGAATCAATCCCAGAAAACTGAAAAATATTTGTCTTTGGTAAATACTTTTTCTGGACATAAAAGTAAGGTTTTATCTGTGGTAATGAGTCCAGATGATAAAATGATTATTAGCGGTGGTGATTGTCAGCAAAATGCTGATAGTAAATGTTATGGTAATCTGAAATTGTGGGATGTGATCACCGGTAAAGAAATTACCAGTCTGGAGGGACATTCCCAAAATGTTAACGCATTAGCTATCTCTGCTAATGGTAAGATATTAGTTAGCGGTAGTGATGATCAAACTATCAAAATTTGGAATTTACAAACAAATCAATTAATTCACACTTTAACTGGTCATACTGATGCAATTCATAGTTTAGCTATTAGTGCTGATGGAAAAACTTTAATTAGTGCTAGTGATGATCAAACTATCAAGGTTTGGGATTTAATCACAGGTAAGTTAATTCGCACTTTAATCGCTCATAAATCTTGGGTACGTTCTGTAGATATTAGTCCCAATGGTGTGACTTTGGCAAGTGGTAGTTTTGATAAAACTATAAAATTATGGAATATTCATCAAGAACAACCAATTCAGACTTTAACTACTAGTTCACAAACAGTTATAGCTGTGGCTTTTAGTCCCGATGGTAAAATTTTAGCCAGTTCTAGCCGCGATCGCACTCTGAAATTATGGAATTTACAAACTTTAACACCAATTTCGACTATCACATTAGAAGGTAATAATATTAACACTATTGCTTTTAGTCCCGATGGTAAAATTTTAGCCAGTGCTGGAAGGAGTACCTTAGGGGAGAAAAGCTATTACACAATTAAAATATGGAATGTAGCGACAGAAGAGGAAATAATAACACTGACAGCAAATGGTAATACTATTACTTCTTTAGCTTTTAGTGCTGACAGTAAATTTTTAGTTAGTAGTAGTGAAGATAACTTAATTAAACTTTGGCAGGTTTCTCCGTAAACAATGACAAAAATTTTTCAAATTGATTAGTCTACAATGAGTTGGGGTAGAAAACTCCATCTAATTCAATTCTCTATTTTTTCTTCATGAATTTAGTCTGGGAAAGATTGACTTTATCTTCCTTACCACTTAAAGAATATTTGTCTAGCAGTTACCTATATCGGTTGCTGGTGGGATCCTTGCTTCCTTGGCGACAAAGTAGTATTCTGATCCGGTGGGGAGATATAATTGCAGTGGGCTTACTTAGCCTCATTTATACTCTTGCACCCTTCGTTTCTAGCACTTTAATCGGTTTATTACTACTGGCTTGTGTGGGTTTATGGTTGCTGTTAACTTTATCTGAGGAATTTACAGCCAATGCTGCTTCCTTCACTCCCATTCATCTGCTAGTATTGTTATATTGGGCTATTGCTGCGGTAGCCACAGCTTTATCACCAGTAAAAAAGGCTGCTTTGGGTGATTTACAAACCTTAACCCTTTATTTGTTGTTATTTGCTCTCTGTGCTAGAGTTTTAAGAGTCCCCAGATTTCGCTCATGGTTGATTACCCTTTATTTGCACATATCCCTCATTGTCAGTGTCTATGGAATACGACAATGGTTTTTTGGTGCGAAAGCTTTAGCCACTTGGGTTGACCCAGAATCTCCTTTAGCCAAGACTACCAGAGTTTACAGTTATTTGGGTAATCCTAATTTACTGGCAGGATATCTTTTACCGGCTGTAATTTTCAGCTTTGTCGCCATTTTTGCTTGGCCAGGTTGGATAAAAAAAAGTTTAGCACTAACGATGTTTATTGTCAATAGTGTAACTCTAATTCTTACTTTTAGTCGGGGTGGCTGGATTGCTTTATTGGTGGGATTATTGACGGTGACGGTATTACTGATTTTTGTTTTTGGTGACTCCACGGTTGAGAATTTATGGGGTATAAAAATACCACCCCAGATGATGTTAATATGGCGGAATTGGTCTTTACCAATATTCCTGGGGAGTGTGGTTGGTATATTAGCAATAGGCATGATCTTTGTTGAACCTTTTCGGGAAAGAGTTATCAGTATATTCGCGGGTAGAGAAGACAGCAGTAATAACTTTCGCAAAAATGTCTGGGATTCCGTATTTCAAATGATCCGCGATCGCCCGATTATTGGTATTGGACCGGGTCACAATTCTTTTAATCATGTTTATCCTCTCTATCAAAGGCCTCGTTTTACGGCTTTGAGTGCCTATTCTGTATTTTTAGAAACAATCGTCGAAACTGGTTTTTTAGGTTTTACTTGTTTTCTGTGGTTAATATTGGTCACTTTGAATACAGGATTCTCCCAGCTACGACAATTAAGACAAAGTAAAGATACTCAAGTATTTTGGTTAATTGGGGCGATCGCTGTTATTGTAGGTATATTATCTCATGGACTAGTTGATACAGTATTCTATCGTCCTGAAGTGAATACCCTCTGGTGGTTTACTGTAGCCTTAGTTGCCAGCTTTTGGCAACCTTTAACACCTTCTAAACAGTAAAGATATTTAACTAGCTTTTGATTTTGTTGGGTTAAAAAAAGTACCAAATATTCGCCTGTGGTGCGGGCATCTTGCCCGCTAAAAAAACACCCCACCTATAATCTGTCGTTCTCCCTCCTTTTACTAAGGGAGAGTTGGGGAGGAGTGTCCTTTAAAACCTCTTCATTGCCCTTTGCATACTCCGTTGATCATCACGACGTTTAATACTTTCCCGTTTATCATGTAGCTTTTTACCCTTACCCAGAGCAATAACCACCTTTACCCAACCCCGTTTGAGGTACATTTTCAACGGGACTAGGGTTAAACCCTCCTGTTCTACCTTACCAATTAGCTTACGCAGTTCTTGCTTATGGAGTAGTAACTTGCGTGTTCGTCTTGGTTCGTGATTAAAATATGCACCACTGGAAGCATAAGGAGAAATATGTACATTAATTAACCATGCTTCACCATCACGAATTAAAGCATAACCATCTTGGAGATTGGCCTTACCTCCACGAATTGATTTTACCTCAGTTCCCGTCAATTCAATTCCCGCTTCATAGGTTTCTAGGATTTCATACCGAAACCGCGCTTGACGATTATCACAAATTGTTTTGTAACCTTCACTCTTTTTATCACTCATTGACAATCTTCTTAAGTTTTCATAAATAAGCCTAAAAATTTTTTAGACTAACTTTTTTATTTGGGTTGCATCATGTATATTTCGCGCCAAGGCGCAAAGAAGCAAAGCCGCCAAGTTTGAGATTTTGATACCTTCCATGGTATAGCCATATTTTCTTGGTTTCGTAAGGCTATCAGCAACGTCCTTTTGTTCATTGTAGTTCACACAGTGGCGGGTAAATTAAACCTGATTCCTGACTCTCTTCTCAATTACGTAAAGTTTTGTCAAGCATTTCTAAAAATTTAAGATTTTCTTTATAAATTCTTGACTAAGGGGACATTAACAGGTATTTTTGTCATAGTATGGAGGATGAGATGACGATTCTTGCCAGTGTCTATTGATATTTCTCATTGTGGCACATTACTCAGTAAAAAAAATTATAGGGGTGTACTGTCCATGCCCTTGACTATTCTAATCGCAGATGACGACATAGGTACACGTTTAGCCATTAGTGATTATCTTGATCTATCTGGTTATCATGTAATTACTGCTGATAATGGTATTGATGCTTTGAATACGCTAGAAAAGTATCATCCTGATTTGCTAGTGACAGATATTATGATGCCACTAATGAATGGTTATGAGTTGGTGCGTCGTGTTCGTCAATTATCCGCGTTTCGCTTATTACCTATAATTTTATTAACAGCGAGAACTAAAATCCAAGAACGAATTTTAGGGTATCAATCTGGTTGTGATTTATACTTGCCTAAGCCTTTTGAATTGGAAGAATTAGCCGCTGCTATTCGCAATTTATTAGAGCGATCGCAAATTATCCAATCTCAATGTCGTTTTATTTACCAAGATAATAACCGTAATTTAACTTATACAAAGGCAGAGAATGGTCATATTTCTGTATCTACTCAGGTTCAGATATCTCAAGTATTGACACCGTTAACTGTGAGGGAAAAGGAGGTTTTAGACCTTTTAACCCATGGTTTTTCTAATGTGGAAATTGGTAATCATTTACATTTAAGTCCGCGTACGGTGGAGAAATATGTGAGTAGTTTATTGAGAAAAACAGAAACTAGTAATCGTGCTGAATTGGTTAGGTTTGCGATCAAACATGATTTAGTAGAATAGGATTTTTGCCCAAATTGACATTTTTAGTCTGGTAATATTCAGTGAAATTGAGTATTTGCTGGGTGCGTTAGTAAGTCCATAACTCACCAAAATATAATCCGACTAAAACTTACAAATAGACGATGGTTGCAGGGGACATTGTTTAGAGATAAGTGGATTTTTCGCAAGGTCAACTTCAGTTAATTTAGTCAGATTAGACAAAGGTTTGATATCGCTGATTTGATTTTCCGCAAGGTAAAGAGCATTCAAATTAGTGAGATTAGACAAAGGTTTGATATCGCTGATTTGATTTTCCGCAAGGTAAAGAGCATTCAAATTAGTGAGATTAGACAAAGGTTTGATATCGCTGATTTGATTTTCCGAAAGGTAAAGAGCATTCAAATTAGTCAGAGCAGACAAAGGTGCGGTATCGCTGATTTTATTTAACGGAAGCTCAAGTTTAGTAAAATTAATTAGCGTTTGATTAGCTTGACTACAATTTTGGGTTTCAGCAACTTTTAATAATACTTCTACAGTGTGTCTCGTCTCTTGAGGTAAACTGGCTTTTTGTTCACACCATTCTGTAAAAGTCTTGGGTGTTTTTGTGGTTTCAGTAATCACTTTTAAGGTATAAAATCCTAATGTCAAAGTAAAAATGGTGGTCGCTACTACTACTAGACTTAGTTTCATGATTTTAGTGATAAGAAGTTACAGTAATTTTATCATGTTGTCGTTACTAAGATGAATATACTCAGGACTAAACGCAGATGAACGCAAATAAACGCAGATGATTTTGTCACTCTTTAGTGATTTGCTGAAAACTAAAACTTACAAATAGACTCTGGTTTCAGGGGACACTGTTTAGAAATAAGTGGATTTTCTGAAAGGTCAAGTTCGGTCAATTTAGTCAGATTAGATAAAGGTTTGATATCGCTGATTTTATTTACCGAAATTTTAAGTTCAGTTAAATTAGTCAGATTAGACAAGGGTTTAATATCCCTGATTTGATTTGCTGAAAGACCAATATAAGTCAAGTCAGTCAGATTAGATAAAGCTGCGGTATTGCTGATTTGATTTAACGGAAGGTCAAGAGAATTTAAGTTAGTCAGGTTAGACAAGGGTTTGATATCCCTGATTTGATTTGCTGAAAGGCCAAGAGAAGTTAATTTAGTCAGGTTAGACAAGGGTTTGATATTGCTGATTTGATTTTTATCAAGGTAAAGAGAAGTCAAGTTAGTCAGGTTAGACAAGGGTTTGATATTGCTAATTTGATTTTTATTCAGATAAAGAGAAGTTAATTTAGTCAGGTTAAACAAGGGTTTGATATTGCTGATTTGATTTTGTGAAAGGTAAAGAGTAGTTAAGTTAGTCAGATTAGACAAGGGTTTGATATTGCTGATTTGATTTGCTGAAAGGCCAAGATAAGTTAATTTAGTGAGGTTAGACAAGGGTTTGATATTGCTGATTTGATTTTGTGAAAGGTCAAGTTCAGTCAATTTAGTCAGGGTTTGATTAGCTTGACTACAATTTTGGGTTTTAGCAACTTTTAATAATACTTCTACTGTTTGTCTTGTCTCTTGAGGTAAATTGGCTTTTTGTTGACACCATTCTGTAAAGGTTTTGGGTGTTTTTGTGGGTGCTGCGGTGACTTTTGGGGTATAAAATCCTAATGTCAAGGTAAAAATGGTGGTCGCTACTAGTCTTAGTTTCATAATTTTAGTGATTTATAACTCTTTAGAGGATGTTTTAAAGGTGGTGTCCTGTGTTACCCCCCTTAGTCCCCCCTTATCAAGGGGGGAAACAAGAAAATCCGGTTTCTTTATCAAGGGGGGAAACAAGAAAATCCGGTTCCCTCCCCTTAATAAGGGGAGGGTTAGGGAGGGGTTAAAAATATTTGATACATTAATCATGTTTTGCAAACATCCTGTTAGTGATTTGCTAAAAACTAAAACGACAATTAGATTCTGGTTGCATAGGACATTGTTTAGAAATAAGCGGGTTATTCTGAACTTTAAGAGTCCGTAAATTTTCCAAAGTAGATAAAGATTGAATATTTTGGATTTGATTTTTCTCTAAATAAACAGCAGTTAATTTAGTCAGCTTTGACAAGGATTGAATATCACTGATTTGATTTCCTCCCAGATAAACAGCAGTTAATTTAGTTAAGTTTGACAAACTTTCAATATCACTAACTTGATTTTCTTTCAAGTCGACAGAAGTTAAATTAGTCAAGTTTGACAAGGGTTTGATATCGCTGATTTGATTTTTCCACAAGGAGATAAAAGTTAAATTATTCAAGTTTGATAAGGGTTGGATATCCCTAATTTGATTTTTCCACAAGGAGATAAAAGTTAAATTATTCAAGTTTGATAAGGGTTGGATATCCCTAATTTGATTTTCCCACAAATTCAGAGTAGTTAACTTAGTCAAGCTTGATAAGGGTTGGATATCACTAATTTGATTTCCTCCTAAGTCAAGAGAAGTTAAATTAGTCAAGTTCGCTAAAGGTTTGATATCACTAATTTGATTTTCCCATAAATTCAAAGCAGTTAAATTAGTCAAGCTTGATAAGGGTTTGATATCACTAATTTGACTTCTCCATAGGTCAAGAGTAGTCAATTTAATCAGTCTTTGATTGGCTTGAGTACAGTTTGTTGTCCCAGCAATTTTTAATAATACTTCAACTGTGTATCTCGTCTCTTGCGGTAACTTGGCTTTTGGGTCACACCATTGTAAAAAATTATTTGGTGTTTTTACATTGGTCACAGGTTTTTTCTCAGGTGTTTTCTCAGGTGTTTTTATAGGTGTAATAAATATTTTTACAGGTGCTTGTTCAGTTATAACGGGTATTTCTACAGTTGTTACAGGCTTTTTAGCAGGTGTTTTAGTCGTTGTTACAGGTTTTTTAGCAGGTGTTTTAGTAGTTGTTACAGGTTTTTTAGCAGGTGTTTTTACAGTTACAGCCAAGACTTCAGTGTAAAGTCCTAAAGTGAATGTAAAAATAGTAGCCGCGACGAAAGCTAGTTTCATAATTTTTATAAGTTAAGCTGTACAGTAATTATACTATTAACGATCAACTTATTTTTTCCCTTTTCCTTCGCGCTCTTTGCGTCTTCGTGGTTGATATAATCTATATTCTGCTAATAAAAACGAGTATTGGGTTTGATTTTAGTTATTTTTTGGTCTTCGTAATGGTTGGGAATTGATAGGACCTAGAAGTTGATTTAAACCCCGTAATTGTTCAGCAGTACCCATACAAATCAAAGTATCTCCCGACATTAACACCGTGTCTCCAGTCGGCCCACCAATGAGTTTACCATCAAGGCGGCGAATTGCCAAAACTAAAGCCCCGGATTGCGATCGCAATTTAGCTTTTTGTAGAGTTTGACCAATAAAGGGACACCGAGCTATATCTAGTAAAAATTCTTCCATATATAATTCCCGGTCTGCACCTGAGAGAATCCCATCTACAAAGTCCAGAATCTGCGGTCTGAGGGCTGCTGCTGCCATACGTTTACCGCCGGTAATATACGGTGAAATTACGGCATCTGCACCGCCACGCTGTAATTTTTGTAATGATTCTTCTGTACTAGCGCGAGCGATCGCCCGAATACCAGGATTCAGGGTTTTTGCTGATAAGACAGTATATAAATTTTCCGCATCTGAAGGTAAAGCGGCCACAATGCAAACTGCTTTAAGAATACCAGCCTTGAGTAAACTATCATCTAATGTGGCATCACCCTGGTAAACAATATAACCAAGTTCCTGGGCTTTTTGTGCGGATTCAATTTCTGAATCAATGACCACAAAAGAAACACCTTCAGCTTGAAACTCCTTAGCAATCTGTCGCCCGGTGCGGCTAAATCCACAGATGATATAATGACCTGATAATGATTCCATTAAACGCCTTTGTTGTCGCAGTCTAATTCCTTCTAAAAAATAACCTTCAATGACTGCGGCTGTAAACCTATTGACAATATAACCAAGATTGACCACACCCATGAAAATCAAGGCTATGGTAAACAAACGACCGCGACTACCCAAGGGGTGAGTTTCTCCATAACCGACGGTAGCTAAGGTAATCACAGTCATGTAAGCTGCATCTTCCCATGACCAGCCTTCAATCAAACAATACCATAAAGTACCAATTAAAAAAATACAAGCCAAAGCCAGCGCCCCGGCCATTAACTCTTTTTGAATACGTTGATATTTTTGCTCTAGGGTAGAATACACAAATTAAAAATAATGATGGTTTATTTTGATGGTTTATTTTTTAAATTAAATTTAAACCTTAGCTATTGTCACAACCTCTAACTGATCTTGATATTTACCCTGACGAGTTTCATAATTAACAGCACAGGGTTCACCTTCTAAAAATAGCAATTGTACTACACCTTCATTAGCATAAATACGACAGTCAGCGCTGGAAGAATTAGAAAATTCTAAGGTAAGATGACCCCTCCATGCCGCTTCGGCAGGTGTTAAATTAGCTATTATACCACATCTAGCATAAGTAGATTTACCAATACAAATTACTGTAATATTCCCTGGAACTTGGAGCTTTTCTAAGGCTACGCCTAAACCATAGGAATGAGCAGGTAAGATAAAATAGCTACCACTTTCATCCCTATGTAACTGAGTGGACTCTAGATTTTGGGGATTAAAATTTTTAGGATCAATGACAGTACCAGGAATGTGTCGAAAAATCCGAAATTCAGATGCAGAAAGACGGATATCATAGCCATAAGAAGAAAGTCCGTAACTAATTACAGGTTGGGGAATCTGAGATGGATCAGGTTGCAATTTACGAATTAAACTAAACTCAAAAGGCGAAATCATGCCTTTTTGAGCCATTTCGGTAATCCAGATGTCGTTTTTAATCACGGGTTGAGAGAAAATTGAAAGTAATTTATGAGAATATCTTAATATCTTAATAGTTAAGGTTGATGAGAGCGACGAATTTCTGTAATTTGATCTGCTATCTCTAAAAGAGACTTTGGCATTTGAGAACCTGTCAGGATAATATCAAGATGAGGAGGACGGTGAGCAAGAAAATCTAAAACCTCATTTTCAGGAATTAAACCGAAATTAATCGCTAGACTTAACTCATCTAATACTAGTAAAGAATACTTGCCTTGATTAACTACCTGTTGAGTATATTGCCAAAGTTTTTCTAGGGAAAGCTTTTCCCCTTCGTCCAAATCGGAATTATCAATATAACGAGGCAAATCACAGCGAATCCAATCTAAGTTTTGTCCCATTTTAATGGGTCGTTCATGTCCTTGACGGATACCACCTTTAAGAAACTGAACTATTAATACTGGTGTACCTTGTCCAGCAATTCTCAGCACTTGTGCCATGACACTTGTAAAAAAGCTACGTTGAGAACTGGTGAAAACTTGCACTAATCCTGCTACGGAATATGGTAAGCTCAGAGTTGAATTTGAAGCGGGAATTTCTAATTGGGCAACCATAGGACAAAGTTGAAAACCTGGCTATAAAATGGTGTTACTAAAATGGTGTTACTAAATTGAGGTATAAAAATCAAAAATTTCATTGCTCAAATTTTTACTCTTTACGTCTTTGCGCCTTTGCGTGAAAAAGATTCATGCTTTTATTCACTAAATTCAATTTAATAATTTACAAATCAAAAGACATAATCATCATACAGCAGTATTTAGGATTCCCATAGCAAAATATTCTGACTTGATGCGGTTAATATTATAAGGCAGTAAGCAAAAATTCAAAAGGCAATTGTAATGGCTTGGCAACGTCCTGACGGCAGAAAACCCAGCGAACTCCGTCCCCATAGTTTTTACCCTAATTTCACCCGCTTTGCTCCTGGTTCGGTTTTGGCCAAATGTGGTGATACTCAAGTTCTTTGTACCGTGAGTGTAGCTGAGGGAGTACCTAAATTTTTGGCGGGAACTGGTCAAGGTTGGTTGACAGCAGAATATAGAATGTTACCTTCTGCTACTCAAAAACGCCAGGAACGGGAATTAATGAAATTATCCGGGAGAACCCAGGAAATTCAGCGTTTAATTGGCAGAAGTTTAAGGGCTGCCTTAGATTTTGAGGTTTTAGGAGAACGGACGCTAATGGTGGACACAGACGTATTACAAGCCGACGCAGGAACGAGGACAATGGCAATTACAGGGGGTTTTGTAGCTTTGGCTCATGCTATATCTCAATTATTGCAGCAAGGGGTGTTAGAGCGATCGCCTTTATGTGGACAAATAGCAGCGGTTTCTGTAGGCTTATTACAAGGTGAACCATATTTAGATCTGAACTATATTGAGGATTTGTCCGCAGAAGTGGATTTTAATGTAGTTATGAATCATAAAATGCAAATTATTGAAGTTCAGGGAACAGCGGAAGCGGGAAGTTTTAGTCGTCAACAATTGAATCAAATTTTAGATTTTTCCGAACAAGGAATTCAGCAATTATTAACTGCTCAAAGAAATGCAATTAGTGATTGGAATACCTTATTCATAGAAAATTAAAATAGAAAATTAAATTGTCATAATTACCCAGTTAAAAAATTCAATTAGTTTCAATTAGTGGCCGTAAACTTGCAACCAAAAAGAAATTCAGAGCAATCTTGGCTAATTCGGTGTTTGTCAGCATTTCTGTTGTTAGGTCAAATTTCATTACATTTTCTGCGCGGAAAAACCTATTATCGCAAGATATTAGAACATACAGTAACAGCAGGACCGGGTGCAATTTACCCAGTTTTATTAGTCAGTGGTTTTGCGGGGATGATTTTCACTATTCAAACTGCTAGGGAATTAGTGAGATTTGGGGCTGTAAATACTGTTGGCGGTGCATTTGCTTTAGCATTTTGTCGGGAATTAGCACCAATTTTAACTGCTAGTATTATCGCTGGACAAGTTGGTTCAGCTTTTGCGGCGGAATTGGGAGCAATGCGGGTGACAGAACAAATTGACGCTTTATATATACTCAGAACAGACCCTATTGATTATTTAGTTTTACCCAGAGTTATTGCTTGCTGTTTAATGATGCCTATAATGATGATTTTTTCCTTAATTGTAGGTATTATGGGCGGTACTTTTGCGGCCATGCAGTTTTATCAAGTTGTTCCCGAAACATTTTTAGAATCAGTGAGAGAGTTTTTAGTCCCATCAGATATTTTTATTATTTTACTTAAAGGGTTGATTTTTGGGGCTATAGTTGCTGTTAATGGCTGTAGTTGGGGACTGACAACTCAAGGGGGAGCAAAGGAAGTGGGAGAGTCAGCAACTACTGCTGTTGTCACTACTTGGGTGGCAATTTTTATTATGGATTTTATATTAGCGTTACTATTGTTTGAGCAGCCTGTATTTTAAAGGGAACAGGTGACAGGTGACAGGTTACAGGGAACAGGGAACAGGGAACAGGGAACAGGGAACAGGGAACAGGTGACGGGGAATAGGTGACAGGTGACAGGTGACAGGTGACAGGTGACAGGTGACAGGGAACAGGGAACAGGTTACAGGTTTTGGGCAACTTTACTTTTCGTTACTTGTGTCGGGTTTTTCCCGTTCACCTACTTGTACTCTTCGACTTATTCTCCCAATTTTTCAAACAATTCTGCCAACATGACGTTAGAAAATATAAAACCATCGGCATCGTTAAAGCGTAACCTATCTTCAACAATTTTCACCCAACCTCTATCAAAGTATGGTCGCAAACAGCTTTGAATTTTCTCAACTTGATGATTACCAAATTTTGCGGCTAGGGAATTTAAACTAACTCCTTCCGCTAACCGTAGTCCTAGCATTAAAGTTTCTAATAATATATCATTTGCAGAAGTGACTGGACAATCCATGACAGCACCGGCTTTTAACCATTGGTAATATTCCTGGGTTTTGCGGGGACGGGTAAAGCGTTTACCTTGAGTATAGCTGGCTGCACCCATGCCAAAACCATAATAAGGACGATTTTCCCAGTAGACTCGATTATGTCTACATTGGTGTCCTGGTTGGGCATAATTGGAAATTTCATAATGTTCGTAACCGGCCTGTGTTAACATTTTATGCCCTAGATGATACATTTTAACTGTGGTTTCATCTGTGGGTAGGGGATGATCTCCCGGCCGATAATAACGGTTGAAGACTGTTCCCGGTTCAATGGTAAGATCATAGACGGAAATATGGGTTGGTGCTGCTGCTATAGCTTGAGTTAAGGAATCTTGCCATGTTTCTAAACTCTGGTGCGGTAAGCCGGAAATTAAGTCTAAGCTAAATTCGGGAATCTCGACTTTATGGATTAACTCTATAGCTGTAATAATATCTACCAGTGTATGCGATCGCCCTGCGGTTTTCAACAATTCTGCTTGGAAAGCTTGTACACCCAAACTTACGCGATTTACTCCTAAGCTGCAATAACCAGCGATATGTGCTAAATCAAACGTTCCTGGATCGATTTCCATAGATATCTCTACCCTAGATGTGATCCCAAACCGCTTTTCTAAGGTTGTTAATATACATTGTAACTGTTCTGTTGATAACAGCGAAGGAGTACCACCGCCAAAAAAAATTGTTTTTAAGGGTTGACCATAAACCGGCGCAATTCTGATTTCTTGACATAAAAATTCAACATATTCGTTAATTGTCCCAGAATTTTCACCCCGCGAGCGATCGCCTACCACGAATACGGGAAAATCACAATAATAACACCGTCGTCGACAAAAGGGAATATGTACATAAGCAGAACGAGGAATCTCCCAACCAGTATTTTGTTGACTCATTCTTTTAAATAAAAATTGTGAGGTGAATGTGATTTGAATATTAAAAATCATGAAAATGAGGAGTTTGTTGCCAAAATTTTGGCCTTTTTGCCTAAAAATAAAAATAATATGCAGTTAAAACTCTTTAGTTATAATGTTGGCATATTTCCTCAGTCTGATCAGATAATATGATCTCATATTTCTGAATTTACCCAACAGGATAGAAGCAAGCATACTTTACTTTATCAAATAAATACCGTTGTAGGAACACAACACCACCATGCTGGATGTCTTTATTATTCTCTCATTTATCTTAGCAGCGTCGGGGATAGGTTATTTCAGCACTGATCTACTCTCCCCAGGTACTCTTAATGGAGTCACGAATGTAGAGGCCTTACGCTTAGTTATAGCCGTCTTTGCTGCCATTATTGGCGGTGCTGTAGGGCTAAGTTTCCAAACTACATACCGTCGTTTAGAATCACAAGTCCGGGAAATGCCTCTGGAAGCGATTTTAACCCGGTCTATTGGCTTAATAATTGGGCTACTATTAGCTAACTTGATGTTAGCACCTCTATTTTTACTACCCATTCCTCCAGATTTTAGCTTTATTAAACCCCTTGTAGCTGTTGTTGGCAGTATTATCCTCTCTGTTACAGGCATGAACTTGGCCGATACCCATGGACGGGGATTATTAAGGTTAATTAACCCCAATACTGTGGAAAGTATGGTAGTGGAAGGAACTCTTAAACCTGCTAATACCAAAGTTTTAGATACTAGCTGCATTATAGATGGCCGCATTGAAACACTACTAGAAACCGGATTTTTAGAAGGGCTAATTCTTGTTCCCCAATTTGTTTTACAGGAATTACAGCAAGTAGCTGATGCTACCAAAGACCAAAAACGGGTCAGGGGCAGAAGAGGGCTAGAAATTCTCAACCGCATTCGAGAAACTTACCCGGAACGTATTTTAATTAACCCTGTGGATTATGAGGACACTCCCAACGTTGATGCTAAATTAGTCCGTTTTGCTCAGGAAATTAATGGGACATTACTGACTAATGATTATAACTTATCAAAGGTTGCTAGTGTGCAAAAAGTCCCGGTTTTGAATGTTAATGATTTAGTAAATGCCGTCAGGCCAACTTATTTACCTGGTGATAATCTTGATTTGAAAATTCTCAAAGAAGGTAAAGAACCAAGTCAAGGAATTGGTTATTTAGATGATGGTACAATGGTAGTAGTGGAAGAAGGTAGCCCTTATGTGGGTGGTGAATTACGGGTAGTAGTCACCAGCGCCTTACAAACTTCCGCCGGGAGGATGATTTTTGCCAAACCCCAAGCCTCTGCATTAGCGTAAAGCATAAAGTAGCGATCGCCTCCAGACAACCATAAATAAATATAGTATGGTGCGTCAGACTACATAAATCATGTAAATAAACAGATTCTTGATTCTGACCCATCCTACATCAGACTTACCCAAGCGATCGCCTCCACAAAACCATATAAATCATGTAAATAAACAGATTATTGATATCTGACCCATCCTACATCAGACTTACCCAAGCGATCGCCCTCCAAATAACTTAGGACTTACGTAAGATGTGGCTGAACACCTTATTCTTGCCTAGGGGTAATTCATGAATTACCCCAAATTCGGTTCTTTTTGCGTAAGTCCTGTAACTATAAAAAACTATAAACAAATATAGCGTTTCCCAGTCTAATGAAGTACAAAATTATCTGCGTTTATCTGCGTCCATTTATTTGTGGGTGTATTTTCTCCCATACAAGAGTTTTTATATCGCGGGTTTTTATTTGCTATTTTTAAGAGAGCAAAAGCTACTTATGTACAAATAATACTCTCTACCTTACTTGACAGTTTTGTACATCTGATTTAGAAAGATATACCAACGCTGGTATTTACATTAATTAAAGGTATGATTTGGGGATGAAACTACGCAAAGTTTTGTAATTTATATAGTATCATTATTAGTCATTGCTTACTTGGTGCGATCGCTCTCCTTAGACATCGCTCTGCTTAGACATCGCTATTCTTGTGGGTTTGGTATAGGTGTAGAAAAAATTTTTTCACCAACAGTGAGAAAAATTATAAATTACGTGCTATTGTCTGTATTGGTAATAATGATGTGGTGCGATCGTCTTTAGTTGGTCTAGTAAAAGTCTCAAAAAAAATTCTAATTTATGAACCTCTTACTCAACCCCGTTCTGACCCTGACATATAATCAACTGATTGCCTTTTCTAATACACTGGACTTCTGGAATATTTTCAATACCGCTTTTGGTACACAATACAACCGCAGTGTAGCGGAAATTCTGCGTTTACAATGGCAAGCAGGTAACTTTAGTCAACTTCCGCAAATAGATATTCTTGATAGTAGTATTCTTGGCAGTGCTAACGGTGCTTATGCGAGTAGTACGAATAAGATTTATTTATCCAATAGCTTTGTTGCTAATGCTACACCAACAGCGATTAGTGCGGTGCTGTTAGAGGAAATTGGGCATTTTGTAGATGCTCATGTTAATCAAAGCGATAGTGCTGGAGATGAAGGGGCGATTTTTGCAGCGTTAGTACAGGGTGAAAGTCTGGATGCAGAGACACTACAGGGGTTGACAACAGAGGATGATTCAGCGATAGTTAGGATCAATGGGGAAGCGGTTCAAGTTGAACAGAATACTCCTAATTCTCCTTTAATTAATGGATTGGGAGGAACAGCAGGATTTGGAGAGAACATCTTAAATCGAAATGATGATTCTTCAACAGAATTGATTAATGTCACATCCGTTTTTGAATCAGGATTAAACTTTTTCGGCACAACTTATAACGGCTTCTATATCAACAATAACGGCAATATCACCTTTAGTTCTCCCGAAAGTACCTTTACTCCTTTTGCTTTAACAGGTAATACATCACAGCCAATTATTGCCCCCTTCTTTGCAGACGTTGATACTAGTGCGGGAACAGTTACACCTTCTGTGGGGGGAACTTCTACAGGATCTAATTTACTCTATTGGGATCTTGATCCTACCAATAATCAAGTTATAATTACTTGGGATGACGTAGGAGCATATTCTGGTGGAACAGTTCCGAATGCTTTTCAATTAATTCTCAAAGATACGGGATCAGGAAATTTTAGTATTGACTTTCGTTATGAGAATATTGAATGGCTCGTTGGTAGTTTTTCAGGTAATAATTTAGCAAGGGCAGGATACTCTGCTGGAAATGGGGTTAATTTCTTTGAATTGCCACAATCGGGAACAAATACAATGGCTGATCTCGAATCAGCAAGTAATGTCAATGTTCCTGGTAAATATGTCTTTTTAGTTACTAATGGTACACCCAATCAACAGCCAAATAACATTAATTTAACAGCGACAACAATCAATGAAAATACTCCTAATAATACTGTCGTTGGGACATTAAGCACTGTTGATCCTGATGTTGGTGATGCCCATACTTACACGCTTTTAGATAATGCGGATGGACGTTTTGCAATTGTGGGAAATGAATTGCGAGTAGCAAATCAAAACCTGATCAATTTTGAAGCTAATTCTAGCCATAACATTACTATCAAGACAACAGACAATCTGGAAGCAACTTTTACTAAAGATTTCACCATTACCATCAATAATGTTAATGAAACTCCCACTGATCTTGGTCTTTCCAAAAGTACAGTTAGAGAAACACAGCCAATTGGTACAGTGGTTGGTGATTTTATCACTACAGATACTGATACGGGTAATACCTTTACTTATAGTTTAGTAACAGGTACAGGTTCAACTGATAATGCCGCCTTTACCATTGCGGGAAATCAACTCAAAACTAACGCTGTTTTTAATTACGCCACTAAGAATAGTTACAGTATTCGGATTAAAACTACTGATCAAGGTGGTTTATCATTCGAGAAACAACTCACAATTGGGATAACTACACCAGGTACTTTAAGCTTTAGTTCCCCTCAATTTACCCTCCGAGAAGATGGTACACCTATTGCTGCTGTCACTGTTATCCGTAACTTTGGCGGAGAGGGTGCTATAAGTGCTACTATTAACTTTAAAGATGGAACAGCTAAAGCACCAAGCGACTACAACAACACAGCAATTACCGTTAATTTCGCTGATGGAGAAATTAGTAAAACCGTCACCATTCCCATCGTTAATGACACGATAGCAGAACTAGATGAAACCCTCCAATTAATCCTCACCAACCCAACCGGAGGGGCAACTATTGGACAACAAAATTCTGCAAGTCTGACTATCATTGATAATGATGCTAGTTTGTTGATTACTGGACTTCCTCAAGGTGCATCGGGAAGTAATAAAGGTCAAACAACAATTGTTATTTCAGGACAGAATTTTTCACCCAACGACCAAATTAGCTTAATTTCTGCCACTGGAACACCAACCACTGCTAGTAAGGTTTATTGGATAAATGAAACCGAAGCATGGGCAACTTTTAACTTACAGGGATTAGCCACTGGAAACTATGATGTTAAAGTTGCCAATGGACAAAATAGTTTTGTTGCTAACGATATTTTCACAGTTACAAATGGTGCCGTAGGCAATATTCAAACTCAGTTGAGTTATTCTGCCAATGGTGTAGTTACAGTCAGATATACCAATGCTGGACAAACCGATGTCATTGCACCTTTATTCAGAATTACTCCCACAAATGCCCAGGTAACATATCCTGAAGAAAATACCGTTAGTGCCACTCTACGTCAACTGCTAAACTTATATTTAGGCACAAGTGATAATGGACCAGCCGGAATTTTAGCCCCTGGTGAAAGTGGGGAATTTTCCTTTGCTTATACTCCCAATGGTAACGGTTTAATTAACTTTGCAGTGCAGCAAGTTCAACCCAATGAAGTGATTAATTGGGCAACTATTAAAGCCGAATCTCGCGCAGATTATAGTTTTATTGATACTGCTGCTTGGGATGCAATTTGGAGTAATTTAACAGCTAATTTAGGCACAACTGCGGGACAGTTTCAAGCTGTGATGACGGAAAATGCTAATTATTTAAGTCAACTGGGACAGGAAACCAGTGATTTAACTCGGTTATTTGCCTTTGAATGGAGACAAGCAGTTAATACTCTCACTAATATAGATTTATCCAGTACAACGGATGTAGTGGATGCTGCACCTGGACTATCTTTAACCTTTAACCGCACCTTCTATCAATCCATTGCAGAACGCTACAATTTAGGCAGTTTAGGAAGAGGTTGGGCTAGTCAGTGGGATTTACGCGCCACAACTGATAGTAAAGGTGATGTTGTTATTCGTAGTGTGGGAGATTTACAGCGCGTTTTCGAGAAGCAAACCGACGGTGTTACTTACCTTGAAGATAGTGGTGCAACTTTAACGATTACTAATGGTCAGTATCGCTTAAAAGAAGCTAACGGTTTAATCTCATTATTTGGGACTGATGGCAAACTCAGCTATGTTGAAGATACCAATGGCAATAAAATTACCCTGGAATATACCAACAATAATCTAACTAAGTTACTTCACACTAATGGCGATAGTTTAACCTTAGCTTACAATGCCCAAGGGCGGATTAGTCAGATTACCGACTCCACAGGACAAATTACCACCTATAGTTATAATGCCTCTGGGGAAAATCTGCTATCTGTCACCAGTCCTGAAGGCACAACGACCTACACTTATGATACAGGTACAATAGCAGCGAAAAAACATTCTTTGTTATCAGTAAAATCAAGTTTAGGTTATGAGCGTACTTTTGAATATGATAACCAAGGTCGTCTCACTAAAGAGTTTAGCAATGGACAAACCCAAACCCTGACCTACAGTTACGATAATGTTGGTGGTGTCACAATTACCGATAGTACAGGTGCGTCTCAAACCATCTTGCTTTATGATGGGGGTAACGGTGGACAAATTCGCGGTGTTAATAATCAAAATCTGATTTTCCGCTATGATGCAGATGGAAATTTGATTGGTGCAACCCTGCCTAATGGTAGTCAAACTGGTTACACCTACGACACAAATGGAAATTTAACGAAGCAAACAAATTTACTCAACCAAGACATTAAATTTACTTACGATGCTAACTTTAATCAACTGACTGGGTTTATAGATCCTAAAGGTAATGGCGTTAATTATACCTACGACCTTAAAGGCAATCTCACTAAAATCACATATCCCGATGGTAGTTTTCAACAGTTTAGCGTGGATGGGTTGGGAAATATCACCAGTTCTGTTAATCGTCGTGGTAGCACTATTGGATATACCTACAACACCAGTGGACTGTTAACCAAGAAACAATATGCAGATGGTTCTAGCGTTAGCTATGGCTATGATACCAAGGGAAATCTTACCAGTGTCACCGATGCCACTGGAACTATTGCCATGCAGTATGACGCTGCAAATCAACTGACTAAAATAACCTATCCTACGGGACGTTCTTTGACCTATACCTACAATGCTGATGGTCAACGGACTAAACTTGTCTCTCAAGATGGTTATACAGTTAACTATACCTATGACACCGTTGGACGCTTAAAAACGTTAACCAATGGAACAGCACAAAGCATTATCAGCTATGACTATGATAGTGCAGGTCGTCTGACTAAAGAAACCAACGGCAACGGCACTTATACGACTTATGAATATGATCAACAGAGTCAGTTAACCAAGTTAATCAACTACAAAGCAGATAATACCGTTAACTCTAAGTTTGAGTATGCCTACGATAACCTAGGTCGGCGTACTACCATGACCACATTGGAAGGAACTTTTCAATATGGTTATGATGCAACAGGTCAATTAACATCTGTCCTCACGCCAACAAATCGTACCATTAACTATCAATATGATGCGGCAGGAAATCGCATTGGTGTAACGGATAATGGCACGACTACCAACTACAACACCAATAATCTTAATCAGTATACCAATGTGGGTAATGCTGTCTATACCTACGACACAGATGGGAATTTGATTAGCAAAACCCAAGGAGGACAGACTTCAACTTATACTTATGATGTTGAAAATCGTCTAACTAAAGTTGTCACTCCTCAAGGAACTTGGGATTATCAATATGATGGTTTAGGAAACCGCGTTGCGACTGTTTTAAATGGTCAACGGACGGAATATTTACTTGATCCTTTGGGGTTGGGGGATATTGTTGGCGAATATAACGGTAATACCTTAGTTGCTAACTATACTCATGGGCTTGGTTTGGTGAGTCGGGTCAATGGTAGTAATAGTAATTATTATGATGCCGATGCGATCGGTTCAACGGTAGGGTTAACGGCGAATGATGGGAGTTATGTTAACCGTTACAGTTATTTACCATTTGGGGAAGATTTAACGAAGGTTGAAGGCGTTGCTAACCCCTTTGAATATGTGGGTCAATGGGGAGTAATGGATGAGGGTAATGGACTCGATTTCATGCGGGCAAGAATGTACGATCCCTTAACAGGTAAGTTTTTAAGTACAGATCCTTTAGAAATTGATGGTGGAGATACAAATCTTTATCGCTATACTTTCAACAATCCAATTAGTTATACAGATCCATCAGGAAATCTGATTTTCCTTCCTATTTTGATTGCAGCAGGAACAGGCGCACTTGTTGGTGCTGCTACTGATGCAGGTATTCAAGGACTTATGATTAGTTTTGGATTACAGGATGAGTTTGACGGGAAAAGTGTTTTGATTTCTGCTGGTTTAGGTGCGATCAGTGGTGGTGGAACAGCAGCCTTGAGAAATGTTGGAAAACAAGCAGGAACTATATTTTCTCATGCACTACCTAACAGGTGGGGAAAAGGGAGTTTATTTAATCAAAATAGTGCTATAGGACGTTTGAATGGACAATATGTAAGCCCGATGCGCCATTACAAACATGACCCCTTTTATTACGGTGGCAAACTTAGAGGAGGTCAAAGAACAGGAAAGGGAGCATGGCGAAACTGGGGTGATAAATATGGTCCATTCCGTCGAACTTTTGATCGTATTCCTGATTTTTTAAAGAATAGTGCTTTGGGAGGTCTTCTGGGAAGAGGAATATCATTATTGGGTGGTACATATAACGACCCTCACTTACAAACCCTCGACGGCATAGGCTACGACTTCCAAACCGTAGGCGAATTTACCCTCGTTAAATCTACCACCGACGACTTTGAAATCCAAACCCGTCAACAACCTTGGGGAAATAGCACCAGTGCCTCTGCTAACTCTGCCATTGCCATTAAAATCGGTGGTCAACGCATAGCAATTTATGCCAACCAAACCAACCCCCTCCTCATTAACGGTACTGCTGTCACCCTTCCCGAAGGCGGACTCTATGCAGTAGGTCAAAACCTAATTATTCGAGAAGGTAATAAATATAGTATCGTTACCGCCAATAATGACCTCATTCTCGTTAATAATCGGGGTACTTGGTTAAATATCAACCTTGGTCTAGCTGATAATCGCCAAGGTAAAGTAGTCGGACTTTTAGGTAACTTTAACGATAACCGCAATGATGACTTTGCCCTGCGTAACGGTACTGTCATTGGTGGCACAATTACAGATCAACAACTCTACGGTGACTATGCCAATAGTTGGCGTATTACTCAAGCAAATTCCCTCTTTGATTACGCTTCAGGACAAACAACCGCCACCTTTACTGACCTGACCTTCCCCCGCAATATCATCACCACCGCCTCGTTAACCCCTGAACAACGCGCCGCAGCCGAACAAATAGCTAGAAATGCAGGTATTACTAACCCTGATGTACTAGAAGATGTCATTTTAGATATTCACCTCAGCAATGGCAACACGGAATTTATCCAAGGGGCTATCAGTGGGGCAACCAACCAACAACGGATAGAAACCGTCAGCGCACCCAACACCCTGATCAACCCCGATGGTTTGGGAACACAACACTATTTAACCGCAGGTGCAGTTATTCCCTACACCATCCGCTTTAGCAACAACGCCGCAGCCGGAACTACTCCAGTCGCCCAAGTTACCATCACTCAAACCCTTGATACCGACCTCGACCTGAACACCTTTACCTTACAGGACTTTGGTTTTGGGGATATTACGGTTGATGTTCCCAACGGCGTACAAAATTACAGCCAACGCCTTGACCTCCGTAGTACCAGAGGTGTGTTTGTTGATGCCAGTGCTGAACTAAACACCGCTACAGGTGTCATCACTTGGACATTTACCGCCATTGACCCCGCCACAGGCAACGCCGCAAATAGCACCACTCAGGGCTTTTTACCTCCTAATGACCAAAACGGGGCAGGAAGTGGTTTTGTAGCTTATAGAGTTCAACCTAAAGCTAACTCCGCTAATAATACTCGCGTTGATGCCCAAGCCAGTATTACCTTGAATAATCAAACACCCATCCAAACCACAGCAGTCTTTAACACCCTAGATAGTAATGCACCGACCAGTCAAGTAACAGCCTTACCCGCCAACAGTAACGCTAACTTTACCGTATCCTGGACAGGTACAGATAACGGTAGTGGTATTGCCTCCTACGATATTTATGTAGCTACCGATGGCGGTCAATATCTCCTGTGGCAAGATGATATTACAGCTACTTCGGGTATTTATAACGGTTTAGCAGGTAAAACCTACAGTTTTTATAGTGTAGCCACTGATAATTTAGGTTTAACCGAAACAGCCCCCACTCAAGCAGATGCTACAACCACTATCGTTACTACCCAACCCGTTATCAATCTGAGTGCTAATCAAACCATAGTAGAAGGCTTCACAAGTCCCCAAAATGTTGCTTATACTGTGAGCCTGTCTAGTTCTAGTACCCAAACGATTACAGTTCAGTATGCCACTAGGAATGAAACGGCTGTATCAGGGTCAGACTATACCAGTACAACAGGAACTCTCACTTTTAACCCAGGTGTCACCAGTCAGGTGATTAATATTCCCATCCTCAACGATGCTATCAATGAGGCAAATGAAACCTTTACCCTGACTCTCAGCAACCCTACAAATGCCACCTTGGGGACATCACAAACAGCTACCACAACCATTACTGATACAGTCTTAGCTGCCGCTACCACAACTCTACCTGCCAATGTAGAAAACCTCACCCTGACTGGCACGACAGCTATTAACGGTACAGGGAACGCAGGTAATAACATCCTCACAGGTAACAGTAGCAATAACACCCTCAATGGTGGTGCAGGTGTGGATACACTGGTGGGTGGTACAGGTGATGACATTTACATTGTTGATAGTACAACAGACACAATTACCGAACAGGCTAACCAAGGAATTGACACCATTCAATCTAGCGTCACTTTCACCCTAGCTAACGTTGCCACTGTAGAAAACCTCACCCTGACTGGAACGACAGCTATTAACGGTACAGGGAACACAGGTAATAATATTCTCACAGGTAACAGCGCCAATAATACCCTCAACGGTGAAGATGGGAATGATACCCTCAATGGTGGTGCGGGCATTGATACCTTAATTGGTGGTACAGGTGATGACATTTACATTGTTGATAGTACAACAGACACAATTACCGAACAGGCTAACCAAGGAATTGACACCGTTGAATCTAGCGTCACTTTCACCCTAGCTAACGTTGCCACTGTAGAAAACCTCACCCTGACTGGAACGACAGCTATTAACGGTACAGGGAACACAGGTAATAATATTCTCACAGGTAACAGCGCCAATAATACCCTCAACGGTGGAGATGGGAATGATACCCTCAATGGTGGTACAGGCATTGATACCTTAATTGGTGGAGATGGGAATGATACGCTTTATGGAGAAGATGGTAATGATACTATCTCTGGAGGAGTCGGATCAGACGCTATAACTGGAGGACTAGGCACAGACCGTTTTGTCTACTCTAATTTTAGTGATTCGCTGTTAGCTGCACCCGATCGCATCATTGATTTTAATCCAGGAGAGAGCGATCGCATTGCCCTAACTTCACTTCCTACTGCGCTTTTCAATGCTGGTATTTTCTCAACTGCTACTACATTAAATGCTGCGGCGATCGCTGCCTATCAAGATGCTAATCCCAATCTGGCCGGAACACAATCTTTAACTGCTAACCAAGCTGTATTCTTTGGTTGGAATGATGGTACTTATCTATCAGTTAATGATGGTCTTAGTGCCTTTAATTCTAGCAGTGACCTGTTAATCAATGTCACAGGTATAACTGGTACAATAGCTACTGGTTTATTAACTACTAACAACTACTTTTCTGTATAGTTTATCTAATTTAAGGTTAAGGTAAACTAAAACATCCCAGTGTTTGCCAAGTTTACCTTACCTGACAATTATTATTTACAAGCTGTGGATGAAATCGGTTGGAGATAATATTCCTGCTTACAGCAGTTTTCGGCAATTTAAACCACAATTTAAACCACAGATTACCTTCTTCCTTTACGCGAAACAAAAACCGTGGTTCATTTACCAGCAAAATCGCTGTAATTAGGCAAAAGCAAATAATTGATGTCTCCCGGTTTTATGTTTATTCAGCAAGCCCTAACTATAGTAAATCTCCATTTATGGTGTTTTTATAGGTTTAATATTTTTGGCTTTATAAAATGTTTCTAAACTATCACTATCACCCACAAAACGCCAATGCCAAGGTTCATAACTGACACCTTGCAGATTATCTTTAGGAAAGGAAATTTCAAAACTAAATCTGGCAGCATTGGCTTGTAACCATTGATAAGCTTTAGTATTTTCAAAATTAGCTTGTAAATTAGTGGCGGGTACTGCACCATCGCCAATATCTACAGCATAGCCTGTATGATGTTCACTATGATTAGGCGGTGCGCTCAGAGACGCTCTTTCTGCTGGAGTTTGGTTACGTTGTGCGCCAATATCAAAAAATAACTGCTTTTGCTCTTGTACGGAACGAAAGCCAGAAATTGGCACTAAAATTACACCCGCACTCCTAGCCGCTTGTACCATGGCTTGAAATTTGACAGCAGCAGATTTTCGCATTCTAATCCTATTGTCAGCCGTAATTGGGGCTAATTCTGACTCTGGTGCTTCTGAATATGGGAAATGTCCCAGAACTGTATCATCCTTAGCAGGAGTATTATTAGCTACTGATATAGGTTTAATCGCTTCCGGCACGGAATTAGCAGTTTGCTTAGGTGTTGTCAGAGAAAACAAAAAACCACTAGAGATAGCCAGCAGCAAAAATCCAGCAAATCCACTGATGATTACAACTTGTGGCTTTAATTTTATACTACTTATAGCATCAGAATTATCACGAATGGCTATGGGGATATCATCATCAGAGGGAGGAGAGGAATTGTGTGGTTTTTTGGGAAACCCAGCTTTATTCAAGTTTTTGCTCCTATTTGTGTTTAATGGTTAAAGAAGGTCAAAGGCCAGAGTTTTTTGAATTTTTAATTCTTAATTATTTTAGGTGTAATTTTGATAGATATTTTAGAACTATATCTCCGATTAGTGGGATTAATCCTGATAGGATTTATACTGGGACGTAAATTACCCGGTAATGCTTCCATTTACATAGGTCAATTTCTCTATTGGGTGGGAGTACCTATTGGTATTATTGGTTTTTTACTGCAAACAGACTTATCAGGACAAATTTGGATTGCACCAATAATAGCGCACTTAGCCATTTTTATAGGGGCATTGTTAGCCTGGCTAGGAATCAAAGTACAAGCCAACTTCACCACCTCAGTCCCCCCAAGAGCAACTCAAGGTAGTCTGATTTTAGCAGCCATGGTAGGTAATACAGGTTATCTGGGTTTTCCCATAACTTTAGCAATGGTAGGTAAAGAATATTTTGCCTGGGCTTTATTTTATGATATGTTAGGCTCACTCTTTGGCGCTTATGGTTTAAGTGTGGTTTTAGCTGCTAAATTCGGCAACAATATCCAAAATCGCATCCAAGTAGCAAAGGTAATTTTTATTAACCCCGCGCTGTGGAGTTTTGGATTTGGCTTACTGTTGCGTCAAGTCGCGCTTCCTGAGTCAGTAGTATTTTTGTTAGAAAAATTGGGTTGGAGTACAGTAGCTTTATCCTTAATGTTAATTGGTATGAGACTTTCACAATTAAAATCTTGGACTAAATTACCACAAGCGGGGAGTAGTATCTTTATTAAAATGCTACTAGTTCCCCTGATTTTAGGTAGTACCCTCTCCCTTTTTGGTGTCACTGGTAAGGCAGCGCAGGTGATAGTTTTGCAAATGGCCATGCCACCAGCCTTAGCTACACTGGTAATAGCAGAAACCTTTGATTTAGATCGTGATTTGGCTGTCACCGCTTTAGCAATGGGGATGATAGTCTTGTTATTTACTCTTCCTCTTTGGTTATGGCTGTTTTAACTGGAAATCTGCTTCAACTACAATCATACAGTGCTTATCTGCATCAACAGAATTACCGAATTGGGCTACTGCAAAAATTCATTGGTATATACCTCTATGTATTGCACTAATAACCAGGAGTTAGTATGTAGTCAACATTAAATTCTTTGAATTTGTCACATCCCAAATGAGTTTCCTGCCACATTTTGATCAAAGAAGAAGATTCAATAACAACTCGTTTTTCAATTTGAACGTCAAAGTTAAAGAAATTCTCAACTGTTGCTGAATAATCACAAATCAGCTTTTCAAAATTCTTTATTGAGATTCCATTTTGAATCTTGTTGCCCAGTTTATCTGTAATAACAAAGTCAATATTATCTTCTTTATCTCCCTGTAATTGAAAGCTTAACATAGTTTGGTCTGAATTGGGAAAAACAAATAATTCTTCTCTATAGAGAATATCAGTATCATAGAAAGTATAAGCTGTAGAACCTTTAGATGGTGGAATAAGGCTTCTGAGAAAAACTTTATATTTAATATTCTTTAAAAGTCTTTTTCGAGGTATGTTCCGAATGACCATTCTAAAACCATACTCTGGCAGGTATCCAAGCCTCGGTAGTCCTTCTTGTCGTACTGTCCACTTGAGTAGAAAATATTGGATTACGGGGAAAGCGAAAAAGGTTACTAATGCTAATACCTGACTAACTACCTGCTCCAAAAGTTTATCCATGCTCACCAATTTCTCTCCTATAGAACTAATAATTAAGACTCAAAGCTAATATATCATTTCCTAGTCTAATGAGGTACAAAATTATCTGTGTTTATCTGCGTTTATCTGCGTTTAATTCTGACTTATTGCACCTCATACCATTTATTTGTAAAGTTGCATATAATTTACCCCCCGACTTCGCCGTCCTTGCTTAGTAAGAGGCGACTACAGGGGAGTGTAATTATGTGCATCTTCATAAAAAATTGTTATCACTTGTATGGGAATTGCTATATTTGAGCATGAAGTTTTTCAGATTTTTTGTAGGCAATGAAGTCACAACAAAACGAGTATCTTTTACTGCTATTCTGCAACCCCTAAATTATGCTTTTTTGCCAACTCCCCAGGACTAATATATTCGTAATGTTCAAAAGGTTGATGAATCCAAGGATTATCGGGCAAATAATCAGTATAGTAATCAGGTACAACAACAGAACAAGCTTTATACCAAATTACAGCAGTGCGAACTTCTACAATGGGGGATTGTCCATAAGAGTATAACCACGGAACTGTTTTTTGAATAGTGACACCAGAATCTACTAAATCATCTACAAGCAGAATCCGCGAACCTAAATTTTCACTAGTCATGGTTAATTGACGGGAAATAAGTAAATTATTTCTCTCTTGTTTACCCATGTCGCTGTAAGATGAAGTAGATAAAATTGCCAAAGGTTGATTGTAGATACGGGAAAGAATATCTCCTACACGCAGTCCCCCCCTAGCTAAACAGACAATTTGGTTAAATTCCCAGCCTGATTGATAAATTTTAACGGCTAATTGTTCAATTTTGTGGTGATAATCTGGCCAAGAAATGTAAAGGTCTGACATAGGATTAAAAAAGTGTGCTAATAATTATCAATTGTCAACTAAGATGGGTGTAATTTATGGTTAAGGATAATTCCGATAATAAGGATTTTCACCAATCGCTAACCAGTAAAAAATTAGATTTAAAAACCAAACTAGCTTATGGTGCTGGAGATTTGGGTCCTGCTATTACTGCAAATATTGCTGTCTTTTACATGATGGTTTTCTTTACTAATGTAGCCGGAATTTCAGCAGGTTTGGCAGGTAGTATTTTGATGATTGGCAAAATTTGGGATGGTATCAATGATCCCGTGGTGGGAATGTTGACTGATAAAACCCAATCCCGTCGTTGGGGTCGTCGTCTACCTTGGCTTTTATATGGGGCAATTCCTTTTGGTGTTTTCTTTTTCTTACAATGGATTGTCCCCCAATTTACTGCGGATAAAAGTATTAATGTTTGGTGTTTATTTTGGTATTATGTAGCTATTGGGATTGTATCTCAGGCATTTTATACCGTTGTAAATTTGCCTTATACAGCTATGACTCCTGAATTAACTCAAGATTATGATGAACGGACTAGCTTAAATAGTTTTCGGTTTACGTTTTCGATTGGTGGTAGTATTTTATCATTAATTTTAGCCAAAATTATTTTCTCACAAATTAGCGATCGCCAACAACAGTATTTAGTTTTAGCCGCAATTTGTACTGTAATTTCTATTTTATCTTTGTATTGGTGTGTTTATGGTGTGCGCGATCGCATTTTGGCTTTTGAAGCTAAACGTATACAATTACCAAAAGAGGCAGAAATTTCCTTTTTTGAACAGCTAAAAATCGTCTTTACTAATAAACCCTTTCTCTTTGTAATTGCTATCTATCTTTTTTCTTGGTTAGGTGTGCAAATCACAGCCAGTATTATTCCCTATTTTGTCGTTAACTGTATGAAACTTAAAGAGGGAGATGTCCCCACGGTCATGATTGCAGTTCAAGGAACGGCTTTATTTATGTTATTTATTTGGAGTTATTTAAGTCAAAAAATTGGTAAAAAACTGGTTTATTTTCTAGGCATGAGTTCTTGGATTATTGCTGCTGGTGGATTATTTTTCTTACAGCCTGATCAAATTGGTTTAATGTATATAATGGCTATAATGGCAGGTGTGGGAGTTTCTACAGCTTATCTAATTCCCTGGTCAATGATACCTGATATTATTGAATTAGATGAATTACAAACCGGACAAAGACGAGAAGGAATTTTCTATGGTTTCATGGTTTTACTGCAAAAATTTGGTTTAGCTTTGGGGCTATTTTTAGTCGGTAATACTTTACAAGCTTATGGTTTTAAAGAGGCTGTTATTGGACAAAGTTCCTTACCTGTACAACCAGAATCAGCACTTTTAGCTATTCGTATCGCTGTTGGACCAATACCAACTGTTTGTTTAATAGCAGGTTTAGTGTTAATGTACTTTTATCCCATTACCCGCGAAATGCACGCAGAAATAATGCTAAAACTACAAGAAAAACAGGAAAGAATATAAAGCATTAGGCAGTTATAATACCAATTATCTTATCAAGATGTACCAACTTAGATAAGAAACGAACCACGAAGGAGCGAAGGACGCGAAGAAAGAAAAAAGAAGAAAAAAATAAAAGATCAAAAATTCAGCCCAGGCTCACAAAGAAATGGTATAATTATTGAGATAATTGTTTTAATATCCAGAATTATCTTTAAGTGATTATATTTTTAAGTTAAAATAATCAAGCATGACAACACTTTCGACGCAGATACAATTGATATAATGAACCCTACACAAGAACAACTAAAACTAAAATTAACACAGGCTTTAGTGGCTGCTTTTGGTACAGATTACACCAATACAGATCCAATTTTGGTTTCTGCCAGTAATCCTAAATTTGGTGATTATCAAGCTAATGTAGCTTTATCCTTGAGTAAAAAGTTAGGAAAGCCACCCCGAATTATCGCTGGGGAAATTGTCAGTAAATTAGATATATCTGATATTTGTGAACCTCCAGAAATCGCTGGACCCGGTTTTATTAATCTTAAATTACAAACATCTTACTTAGAAGCACAACTTAACGCTATTCAATTAGATTCTAGATTGGGAATACCTAAAGCGACAAATCCCCAAAAGCAAATTGTGGATTTTTCTAGTCCGAATATCGCTAAAGAAATGCACGTTGGACATTTACGTTCTACGATTATTGGTGATTCCATTGCCCGGATTTTAGAATTTTGTGGTCATGATGTTTTAAGATTAAATCATGTTGGTGATTGGGGTACGCAATTTGGGATGTTAATTACCTATTTGCGGGAAGTTTATCCAGAAGCACTCACTACCGCAAATGCTTTAAATATTGGGGATTTAGTTAATTTTTACCGCAAAGCTAAACAACGATTTGATGAAGATGCGGTTTTTCAAGAAAGTTCCCGTCAAGAAGTTGTGAGATTACAAGCAGGTGCAGAAGATACGCTTCATGCGTGGAAATTGTTATGTGAACAATCTCGACAGGAATTTAAAATCATTTATGATTTACTGAATATCCAATTAATAGAAAGAGGTGAATCTTTTTATAATCCTTTATTATCAAAAGTTGTAGAAAATTTAGCAACAACGGGATTATTAGAATCAAGTCAAGGGGCAAAATGTGTTTTCTTGGATGGTTTTACTAACAGAGAAGGTAATCCTTTACCCTTAATTGTCCAAAAATCAGACGGTGGTTATAACTACGCAACTACAGATTTAGCAGCTTTAGGTTATCGCATTCAAGAAGATAAAGCCAAGCGGATAATTTATGTGACAGACGAAGGACAATCTAACCACTTTGCCCAATTTTTCCAAGTAGCAAAAAAAGCAAATTGGATTCCTGATGATGTAGAATTAGTTCATGTTCCTTTTGGGTTAGTATTAGGTGAA
This sequence comes from Dolichospermum sp. FACHB-1250, assembly GCF_014696335.1. Taxonomy (NCBI): domain Bacteria; kingdom Bacillati; phylum Cyanobacteriota; class Cyanophyceae; order Nostocales; family Aphanizomenonaceae; genus Dolichospermum; species Dolichospermum sp. FACHB-1250. Next base: position 43,529 of record NZ_JACJPZ010000017.1, on the reverse strand, counting down.
GATGGCAAAAAATTTAAAACTCGTTCCGGGGATACTGTGCGGTTACGAGATTTATTAGATGAAGCTATTAACCGCGCTCGTGCAGACATAGAAAAGAGATTACAAGAAGATGGACGCACAGAAACGGAAGAGTTTATGCAAAATGTCGCCGAAGTAGTGGGAATTAGTGCGGTTAAATATGCTGATTTAAGTCAAAATCGCACCAGCAGTTATGTCTTTAGTTATGACAAAATGTTATCTCTCAAAGGCAATACAGCCCCTTATCTTCTCTATGCTTATGCAAGAATAAAAAGCATTGGTCGTAAAGCAGGTATTGAAGTTGAGAATCTCACAAATAATGTAGTCATTAACAATTTACAGTTTAATACAAACTGGAGGAAGATTATTGTTCCTTTCGGAATAAGTATAGGAGCAATATTATCCAGCAAAATAGCACTGAATGTTTTGGGTGCAATTCATGAAATACCATTACTATCTCCTTTATTTGAAGTGGTAGGTATTAGTTATAGTGGCTGGTTTATTTACAGGTATTTACTCAGGGTAGTTGACAGACAGAAACTACTCGGACAACTTGCAAATTTTACTGAAAATGTTTTTGGCAAAGACTCTGAAAAGCAAGATTATGAAGTCAAGAGTCATTTTATTTTGCAAGAAGAAACTGAGATTTCTTTAGCAAAGCACTTATTACAATTGGATCAAGTAATCAATGATCTTGAGCAAGATTTATTACCAAATCGGTTGTGTGATTATTTGTATCAACTCAGCGATAAGTTTAACAAATTCTATGAAAATTGTCCTGTTCTCAAATCAGAAGAACCTGCTAGAACTTCGCGGTTAATGTTATGTGATTTAACTGCAAAAACGCTGAAGTTGGGATTATCTTTGTTAGGAATTAAGGTTTTAGAAAGGATGTAAATACAAGCATTGGGTAGGGGTTTAGCTTTTGCTAAATCCTGACATAATATCAAACATATTCATTTCATTCAATATTTTTTGATAATATTCCGGTATTATTCTAAATTTATCCATTGCTAAATCTCATCTTTATATTGACAACTCCTGATGTAATATCATAAAATAGAGAGAGTTAAGGTTTCTCAAAAATAAATTATGGGAATTAAATGGGAATTAAAGAATTATTACTACCATTTCGAGAATAAATATTAAAGATTGCCACTAAATATGGTGCTGATAATTTGCGGGTTTTTGGTTCTGTCGCTAGAGGTGAAGCAACAGCAGATAGTGATGTAGATTTTTTAGTAGAACTTAAACCACAAAGTAGTTTATTTGATTATATTGGTTTAATGCAGGATTTAGCAGCATTGCTAGGACGAAAAGTGGATATTGCTGAACCTGATAATTTACGTAAATTACCCACCACTTCCCTTAGGGTAAGTGGGGGCTTTAAAAGCCCAGAGTTTACCCGACTAAGTGTTAAATCACTACGATTTTCAGGTCATCTCACCTACAAATACGTAGCCAGTTTGTAGCTGGTGAGGTTAACAGTTAAACAGGCTTATTGGGTTAATCCAGTGCTGTTAGCGTAAAAAGCCTTTAAATCTTTGTCCAGGCTAACATTACCCGCAAGGAGGGACAATATGTCCAAAGCATTTGTTTTAGACACTAAAAAAAGACCACTAGATCCAATTCATTCAGCGCAAGCTAGACAGTTATTGAGAAGCAAAAAAGCAGCAATTTATAGGCAATTCCCATTCACAATTATCTTGAAAGAATCTCGCTCAGATTCACCAATATCACCCCTAAGATTAAAGATTGACCCTGGTGCAAAATTCACGGGAATGGCATTAGTTAATGATGCAAATGGCGAGGTTGTATTTGCTGCTGAATTAAAACATAGAGGTTTTGCAATTAGAGATGCTTTAACTTCTAGAAGGCAATTAAGACGTTCTAGACGTGCAAGAAAAACTCGTTACAGACAACCAAGGTTTTTGAATAGAACCCGTCCAGAAAGATGGTTAGCGCCGAGCCTACAAAGTCGAATTGAGAATATCAAAACTTGGGTTGAAAGATTGCGTAAACTCGCACCAATTGAGGCTATTAGTCAAGAATTAGTCAGGTTTAATATGCAGTTAATGACTAATCCTGATATTCAAGGTAAGGAATATCAGCGTGGTAGTAATTCAATTACAAATCTCACTTTAAGTTGTGAAAAGTGTAACACCAAAAAGGGAACGAAAGACATCAAATATTTTCTCAAAAAAGACCCTTTAAAGTTAGAAAAAATCTTGAAGCAAGCCAAAAGACCGCTGGCTGATGCAGCCGCAGTAAACACAACTCGTACTGCATTACTAGAAGTTCTAAAAGCAACCGGATTACCTGTAGAAACAGGTTCAGGAGGGTTAACAAAGTTTAATAGAAGTGAGCAAAATCTAGAGAAAACGCACTGGATTGACGCAGCTTGTGTTGGTAAATCAACTCCAATTCTCAATATCAAAGGTGTTAAGCCATTGTTAATTACAGCCAACGGACACGGTTCTAGACAATCTTGTCGAACTGACAAATACGGTTTTCCGAGTAGGCACGTACCGAGAGAAAAAATACATTTTGGTTTTCAAACTGGCGATATCGCTAAAGCAGTTGTCACCACGGGTAAAAAGATTGGTACTTATGTGGGAAAAGTGGCTATTCGTTCAACTGGTAGTTTCAATATTTATACTAAAAATGGATTGATTCAAGGAATATCACATAAGTTTTGTAAACGCATTCACGCAAAGGATGGTTATTCGTATGCACAATGAATTAATTAGAGATAAAGTATTAGGTGAAGCTGTACCGTTGTGAAAGATGAGCGTTTATATTTAAGTAATATTCAAGAATGTATTGAACGGATAGAGGAATATACAAAAGGTGGTAAAGAAGAAAGAATTTATGCAAACCAAGATGATTCAAGATGCTGTAATTCGCAATTTGGAAATCAAATGATATAAGAAAGCCACCCCCAACCCCCTCCCCACAAGGTAGGAGGGGACTATGATTTACCTTATTTAAGTGCATAACGCTATAATTAGGGGTTTGGCTAGTCTTTCTTGAAAGAGGGTGATCTGATATCTTGAGGATGTCAATTATTTTGTGTTTGATTGACCTTTATGACAAAAAACCAATAATCATTCCTGCCAAAATTACAAAACCAATCCAGACATTTTGACGAAACATTTCCCCATAAGCAGAATTAGGTATTTCTGGCTTTTGTAAGCGGATAATTTGCCAAATCCAGCCCATACTAGCCAGTATTAAACTGATCCAAAAAGCACTGTGTAAATTAACTAATAACCCTACTCCAGCTAGAAGTATAATAGTACCAATGAAGAAAATAGCGATCGCTGTAGGGGCATATTTACCAAAAAACAACGCGCTAGAATTAATACCAATGCGTTGATCATCTTGGCGATCGCTCATAGCATAAATAGTATCAAATCCTAAAGTCCATAGTACCGTCGCACCCCAAAGTAACCAAGTTGGTGCTGTAATATTAGCCGTAACGGCACTCCAACTAATTAAAACCGCAAAACCCCAAGCAATAGAAAGTACCAATTGGGGAATGGGAAATACCCGTTTTGCGCCAGGATAAAGTACAATAACAGGAACGGCTGCTACAGACAACCAGAAGCTTAAAGGGTTAAGATAAAAGGCGATAATAGCAGCACAGACCAGGGCGACCATCCCCACCACTATACCAATTTGAACGGAAAGGGCGCGAGATGCAAGGGGGCGGTTGCGTGTTCTCTCTACTTGGGGATCAATATCTCTATCCCATAAATCATTAACTACGCAGCCAGCCGCACTAGTAGCGATACTACCGATGATAATCACTCCCACCAGGGGTAAAGGTGGTTTACCCGCAGCAGCCAAAAACACCGCCCACAATGCGGGAATCATGAGAATTAATCTACCTTCAGGTTTATTCCACCGTAGTAGTAGGGTAATTGTCAGCCATAATGGTTGTTGGTTGGTTTTTGGTGTCCTTAACATATTTGCTGATTTAACATATCTTTACATTTATAGAATATCGTTATTTGCTATTTGTTCTACAGTCCTATTAATCTATTCACAAGAACAACAAGATGCTGAATTTAGTCTCGGCTAACTGGGAAAATATCACCAGTCTATCAGTTCCAGAAAATCAGATGATTGCGGCTATTGATATTGGTACAAATTCTCTACATATCGTAATAGTGAAAATTGAAGCCGCTTTACCATCTTTTACCATGATTGCTCGGGAAAAAGAAACCGTAAGATTAGGCGATCGCAATTTAATTACTGGCGAATTAAAACCAGACGTGATGCTTAAAGCGATCGCCTGTTTGGGCAGATTTAAAACCCTTGCTTATAGCTTAGGTGTTACCAGTATAGTTGCAGTTGCGACTAGTGCTGTGCGTGAATCTCCTAATGGTAAAGAGTTTCTCCACCAAATCGAAACCCAAGTAGGTTTAAACGTTGACTTGATTTCAGGACCAGAAGAAGCCCGTCGCATCTATTTAGGTGTATTGTCGGGGATGGAATTTAATAACCAACCGCACATCATTATTGACATTGGTGGTGGTTCAACAGAATTGATTTTAGGAGACAGTGAAGAACCCCGGAGTCTCACCAGTACCAAAATTGGCGCAGTGCGCTTAACCGGGGAATTAGTCAAATCTGATCCGATCACCGAAACCGAATTTAAGTACCTACAGGCTTACGCTAGGGGAATGTTAGAGCGTTCTGTAGAAGAGGTGCAAGGAAAACTGAAAATTGGCGATTTTCCCCGGTTAATCGGTACATCCGGGACAATAGAAACCATTGCTACCATTCACGCACGGGAAAAATTAGGCCTTGTTCCTTCCACTCTCAATGGGTATCAATTCAGTCTCCAGGATTTACGCACCTGGGTAACTCGCTTACGTAGAATGACTAATATAGAACGGGCTGCCATTCCGGGGATGCCAGAAAAAAGGTCAGAAGTAATACTTGCAGGGGCAGTAATTTTACAGGAAGCTATGACCTTGTTAGGCTTAGAATCCTTAACAGTTTGTGAGCGATCGCTCCGGGAAGGTGTGATTGTAGACTGGATGCTGGCTCACGGATTCATTGATAACAGGCTGAGGTTTCAAAGTTCCATTCGTCAACGCAGTGTATTAAAAACTGCAAAAAAATACCAGACTAATTTAGAACATGGCGATCGTGTAGCCGCTTTTGCCCTCAGTATATTTGATCAAACTCAAGCGCAAATACATAATTGGGGTGCAAATCAACGTCAATTATTATGGGCTGCTGCGGTTTTACACAATTCTGGTCATCACGTATCACATTCAGCACACCATAAACATTCATACTACTTAATCAGAAATAGTGAATTACTGGGATATAACGAAACCGAAATTGAAATTATCGCCAATATAGCCCGTTATCACCGCAAATCTCCACCCAAGAAAAAGCATGAAAACTATCGAAATCTACTCCACAAAGAACATCGGACAATGGTTAATCAACTCAGCGCGATGTTAAGATTAGCAGTAGCTTTAGACAGAAGACAAATAGGTGCTATTGCTCATATTCAATGTGAATATCAGCCCAATTTTCAAGAATTTAAGATGTTGATATTTCCCTCATCAATTGAAGATGAATGTGGGTTAGAAATGTGGAGTTTAGATTACAAAAAAGGAGTTTTTGAAGAAGAATTTGGTTTAAGATTTGTGGCAAAATTAATGAATAGATAAAGTTGCTATGAGCATCATAAATGATAGCTGACAAATTTTTAGTATTGTCGGGTGGGCAATGCCCACCGACAGGGGGACGAAATCAGCTAATTGAGAGATTTTATAAGCTTTATAGTATTTAGACATTGTTAATATTATAATTAATATAATTAAAACTTAATTAAAACTGCTGCATTTCTGCCAATAACATCTGACTGTCTTTCCAAGACGTTATTTTGCCATCACGAGAAATTTTAGCAATAAATGGAGCAGGATGCTTACGAACAAATCTTTGCATTTGTTCAGTTGCTTTGATAAATATTTCTGCCATTTCTTCCCCTTTTAAACCTTGGGAAGTTAAAATAAACATTTTTATTTGAGCGCGAGCAACAGCAATTCTTTCTAATTTGTTTCTGCTGATTCTATCATCTTTAGTCAAAACAACCCAGCCTCTTTGACCTATCTCTGGTAGCCAGTCTACATCTTGAGTGCCTTGACCAAAATGTTGATCATGAATTTCAACTTGAATACCTGCATGGCGCAGTTTTTCTGGAACAGTTCCTGTACCTAAGCACCTATCAGTAAAAAAGGTAATTGATTCAGGTTCACTCATGCAGCAGGTAGTTCACAGCGGATAGCTTCTTCAATTTTCAGGCGATCGCATTTATAATCACAAGCTAGATCCTGAATTGACTCACCAGCCTTTAATCTTTGAGCCAAAACAGTGGTAGGAATTCCTGTCTCAGCAATCACAAGACGACCAAAAGCAATTCTAGGATCAATTACAACAATGCGGGGGTTATTTTCCTCTTGAGAAGCAGTAAAGGGAAAAAGTTTCATAGCAAATCCATTTTTATCAAACTCAATGCGTTGAAAATGAGTATTGAAAGTGCTTTTCAAATCTGTTCGCCAGTATTCTGAGGCATTAAACAAAGAAGCATATTTTTCTATGAATAAGTCAACCCCATTTGTTGAGAATTTTTCACTGGCTAATGGATGTAATACTTGAAACTTCTCCTCAATATAATCAAGAGCTATTCTTACCTTGTCTCGTTGCATTTGGTGGTGTTTACGAATAGCTCTAAGAACATGAATTTCAACGAGGTTAGTAAATGAAAGGAGTTTAGGTTTAATATCTTGAGTTAAAATTAGTGGTTTTGAGAAATTAGAACCATTTGAGATTGAAACTGTCCAAGAGCGAATTGTACCTACCGGAATACGTAAGTATTTTGCAGCATCACTAATGGAGTAGATGGCAATATCTCTAGGATCAGTTTCTCCATAAAGGTTTTTCATAAATGTACCTACCAGAGATTTTCATGTTTATCATTTATATCATAAAATCTATCTGACTAAGAATAGCCAATACGTATAAGTAAAAATTATATGTATATATAATTATAATACAAATTTATTATTTGTACAGTTTCATGGCTAAAACCAAACCTTGATATATTCACAGAAGTATTTATATAAACAAAGTTAAAAAAATAACACTTAAATTTAGAAAATTATTTTATAAAAAATCAACCCAGCCGTGTTAAAGTTTTAATTTCCTTATATTCCTTAGCTGCTTCAGCTTATGCATCTGCATTCTTTACATCCGCAACACCTTGAAGAATTAGTCAAGAGCAGTGGTATAAATTTAGACTTAATTTGTTTAAACTTTAAATCGCTTCAAAGCACAAATGCTTATGAATACCTGCTGATTTCTGACAAACTCCCCCGCACCAACACAGGGATGATTAAAAGTGCATGGTTACAGCGTTATACCCATATTACCGAAGGTGGTTGGTGGTGTTCTGGACTAGATCCCCTCAACAATTGGCATAAAATGGAATGGGGATGTTTTAAACCCAACCAACCGCGACAAAACCAGAAAGGTAAATCAATCAAATATGAACACCCTCCCAGCACAGCCACACGCATATTTTGTTTACGCATATCTTTAGAAATTTGGCAACAAGTTGGACAACTTTACAACTTAGAAATACCGGAAAAAATCACCATCAATGATGACGGTGAAGCCGAAGGTTTTTGGGAATGGGTAATTAAAAACAAGATATCCATTGTCATTTGTGAAGGTGTGAAAAAAGCCGCAGCACTATTAACCCAAGGATACGTTGCTATTGCTATTCCTGGTATTAATAGCGGTTATCGAGTTATTAAAGATGAATTTGGCAAAGTTACCAGTCGGCAATTAATACCTGATTTAGCAGCATTCACAAACACAAAACGCGACTTTCATATTTGTTTTGATTTTGAAACTCAACAGAAAAAAATTGCCGCCGTCAATAATGCCATTTCCCAACTAGGTTGTTTATTGCAACAACAAAATTGTCATGTTAAAGTTGTAGAACTTCCAGGAAAAGAAAAAGGAGTTGATGAATTCATCATTGCCAAAGGAGCAATAGCATTTGATAAAATTTATCGTCAAAGTGTAGATTTAGATATTTACATTGCCAAAAGCAAACCCCACACAGAGTTAACAATTCCCGCTGCAATTACTGTTAACTGTCCCTATTTGGAAAAAATTCCCTTTCCCACATCTGGCTTAGTGGGAGTAAAATCAGCCAAAGGTACAGGTAAAACCACCGCATTACAAGGGATTGTTCAACAAGCAAAAAGCCGCAATCAACCAGTTTTATTAATTACCCATAGAATCATCTTAGGAAGGTTCTTATGTGATAAAATCGGCATTAAATGGGGAATTGAACATGAAACATGGAGTATAGAATCTGATGAATTACCCGTTACTTATCCTTTACCAATTACACCATCTTTAGGATTGTGTGTAGATTCAATTTGGAAATTAAAACCTGAAGATTGGCGAGGAGCAATATTAATTTTAGATGAAGTTGAACAATCATTATGGCATTTACTCAACAGTGAAACCTGTAAACAAAAACGAGTTAAAATTCTCCAAGTTTTCCAACAATTAATTTCTACAGTGATCACAGATGGAGGTTTAATAATTGCCCAAGATGCCGATTTATCAGATGTATCTTTAGAGTATTTACAGACTTTAGCAGGAATTAAATTAACTCCTTGGCTAGTTGTCAATGAATGGAAACCGGAAAAAGGTTGGGATACAACTTTTTATGATTCACCTAATCCCACACCTCTAATTCATCAATTAGAATTAGATCTAATTGCTGGACGTAAATGCTATGTAACCACCGATAGTCGTTCTGGTCGTTACAGTTGTGAAACTATTGAGCATTATTTAAGAGAACGGTTGCAAAAACTCAAAAAAGAATTTCCCGAAACCTTAGTAATTAGCAGTCATACCACTAATACACCCGGTCACGCAGCCGTTGATTTTATAGCGGCTATTAATCAGAAAATTACAGATTATCATACTGTTTTTGTTACCCCTAGTTTGGGAACAGGAATTAGTATTGATGTTCAACATTTTGACCGAGTTTATGGTATTTTTCAAGGGGTGATTCCTGACTCAGAAGCCCGTCAAGCTTTAGCAAGAGTCAGGGATGATGTTCCCCGCATTGTTTGGTGTGCTAAACGGGGTATTGGCTTAATTGGAAGTGGGAGTACAAATTATCGTTTACTATCTCATTGGTATCAAGAAAATCAAAAGGAAAACCTAGCTTTACTAAGTCCATTGCATAAAATAGATGTGGATTTACCTTTAGTTTATGATCCCATTCATTTACGTACTTGGGCAAAATTATCTGCAAGAGTTAATGCTTCTATTCGTCTCTATCGTCAATCAATGCAAGAAGGATTGATAACTGATGGACATCAAATTCAAATGCGAAGTGATGAAGTACAAAATAACATTCTGCGTGATTTACGCTTGGCATTTTTCGCCACTGAACCTAGTGATTTAGAAAACCGTAAACGCTTAATTTTGGAAATTGTCAAAGTTCAAAAAGATTGGGCGCAAAGTCGTCAAAAAGTCAAGGAAATTAAAGGCAAAATCAAAGACATTAAACAGCAAAATCAACTAGCAAACGCAAATTCTGTGGCTAATGCTAAGGATATTGGTTATATCGAATATGAAGAGCTATTAACTAAACATTCTCTCACCCATGAAGAACGTCATCAAGTTAATAAGTATATCCTCAAACAAAGGTATGGAATTGTGGTTACTCCCCAACTGAAATTACAGGATGAAAAAGGATATTATGGACAATTATTAATTCATTATTATCTCACTCATGAAAGTGAATATTTTCATGTTAAAGATCAGCAAGAATGGAATCAGCAATTATTTTGGGGTGAAGGTAAAGTTTTTCTCCCAGATTTAAAAACTTATACACTCAAGGTGGAAGCTATGCGGGCTTTAGGAATGCTACAATTTCTGGAATTACAGCGCGTATTTAATGAAAATGATCCTGATTTAATGTGGTTGAAAAATGTAGCTATGCAAAGTAGTAAACACATTAAACGCGCTTTAGATATTGATTTAGTTAGAGGTAAAGAAGCTGTTTCAGGAATTAAGATATTAAACCGACTTTTGGGTTTATTGGGGTTGAAGTTAAAACAAGTAAATGCTGGTTATCAAATTGATTTAAAAACTTTAAATGATGGTAGAGAAAAAATATTTGCAATTTGGCAAAACCGGGATGATTTGATGTTGACTTCTTTGCATAATCACGAACGTGAAATTGTGGATTTGTCTAGAAGGGATGAATATGAATCTGTACTTATGAATTACAGCAGATTTCAACTTTGTGAGGTACAAAAATAGCACTCGCCCACCCTCTCCTCGCAAGGGGAGAGTTGGGGAGGGGTTGTATAGCTATAGCCATCAAGATTAGGACATAAACTATAAGAGTTCCCATAGCGTCTACCTCATTTCAATGGCTAAACCTTATAGTGATGATTTTCGGCAAAAGGTAATGCAGGCGATCGAATTGGACGGTCTCAAGAAGTGTGAAGCAAGCCAATTGTTCAATATCAGTCGCAACACAATTAACTTGTGGTTTAAGCGTCAAGCCGAAACGGGTGATATCAAACCTAAACAGAGAAAAACATCGCCGCAGAACGGTAAAATCAAGGATGGGGAGAAGTTTCGCACCTTTGTGAAAGAGCATGGGGATAAAACCCAAAGTGAAATGGCACAGCTATGGGAAGGAGATATTAGCCAACGCACAATTTCTAGAGCATTGCAAAAGATAGGACATACTCGTAAAAAAAAACATACGGATATATTCAACGAGATGAAGCCAAGCGGTCAGCGTTCTTGGCGCAACTGAAAAACCCTATAAACCCCATCTAGTATATGTTGATGAGTCTGGCATGGATGAACGCGATAATTACGGTTACGGATACTCCCCAGCCGGGGAACGCTTTTATGACCTCAAATCAGGTCAGCGCAAAGGTCGTATCAACATGATTGCTGGCTATCGAGAAGGGCAAATAATTGCGCCATTTACAGTCGAAGGGGCGTGTAATCGTACAGTGTTTGAGACCTGGCTAGAAACTTGTTTGATTCCGATGCTACGTCCCGGTGAGTGGGTGATTGTTGATAACGCTACCTTTCATCGTGGTGGTCGGATTGCTCAATTAATTGAAGAGGCTGGGTGTCAGTTAGTTTACTTACCGCCTTATTCACCTGATCTCAATCGAATTGAAAAGTGTTGGGCTACTTTGAAAAGTAGAATTCGTAAGCTTTTATCCACATCAGACAATTTACGTGACGCAATGGAAATCGTTCTCAAGCAAGCAGCGTCCTAATTAACTTGGCTACAGCTATAATTCAAAATGTTGGACAACAACCTTTGGCTGGGGTGAAAGTTAAAATCGGTGATATTTCTACTACCACAAATGCAGATGGTTCATTTATTTTGACTTTAAATCAAGTACCATCTGCTGATGCAGCATTGATTATTGAACCAGGTCAACAGGTCAATAATATTGTTTATCCATCTATTGCGGAAAAACTGCCTTTACTGTTGGGACATGATGTTTATACCAATGTGAAAAATATTATTGATCGTCCCATTTATTTACCACCAATTGATATTAGTAATGCCCAAACAATTGACCCAACAATTACTCAAACTGTTACCAGTGCAGCTATACAAGGTTCAGCAGTAAAGGTTTTTGCTAATAGTTTATTTAATCAAGAAGGTCAACCCTATACAGGACAATTAAGTATTACCACAGTTCCCACAGAACTTACTCCGGCCGCATTACCAGAAAATCTGCGTTATCAGTTTACGTTATGATTCAGAACGAGCAGATGCTAGACCAATTTTGCATTTTGGTTATAACAATGTGCCGAATAATTCTAATTTGAGATTGATGGCTGAATTAACAATTAAACGGGGTGATTTTAAGTTAGAAGTACCCGGTTTTGTTGGCGGTCAATTTGGCTTAAATTGCGGGGAAAATTTCTGGTCAATTCCTAATGGTGGTGGGAAGATTGATGCTGCACTACAGGCAGATTTGAGAACTTTAGATTCAGGTCGTTATGATTATGATTTAACCACTGGATTAATGCGATTAAATAATAATCAGTTGAATGGTTCTACTTCTACCAGTAAGGGTAAATTCCTACATATTAATACGGTAAATAGTGCTTTTGGTAGTGGTTGGGGATTAGCTGGTTTACAGGAAATATTTGTTAATGCTGATAATTCAGTAATTATTATTGATGGTGATGGTAGTGAGTTATTGTTTGAAAAGAAAGCAGATAATAGCTATAAATCACCAGTAGGCGATTTTTCCACCTTAGAACGTTTAAATGATGGTACTTTCCGCTGCACGATGACAGATAAAACCGTTTATAGTTTCAATGGGGAAAATCTGTTAACAAAAATGCGCGATCGCATTGGTAATGAAACTCAGTATGTCTATGAAAATCGCCGGTTAATGAAAATGGTTGATCCGGTAGGTTTAGAAACTACTTTTACCTACAGCAATAATAGAATTACAGAAATAACAGATCCTGCTGGTCGTAGCACTAAATTAACCTACGATACTAATGGTAATTTAATCAAAATTACAGATCCCGATGGTACAAGTCGTACTTGGGAATATGACCCTAATCATCTAATGATTTCTGAGGTTGATAAGCGAGGAAATAAAGAACAGACATTCTATGACTTTGCAGGAAGAGCAGATCGAGCTATTCGTAAAGATGGTTCAGAATTAGATTTTGATCCTGTACAAGTGCAAGGTTTATATGCACCAAATAAAACTATTGATCCCGTAAATGTGCCTCTTGCCTTTCAGTTGGGAAATGCTGCATCTACCTATACAGATGCTAATGGTAAGAAAATAGTCAATAATCTTGATCAAGCCGGGCAAATAGTATCATCTTCTGATGAAGTTGGTTTATTACCTGCTGTCCAACGGAATGAACATAATCTGGTTACTCGACAAACAGATGCCAGAGGTAACGTTACATCATTTACTTATGATGATAATGGTAATGTCTTGAGTATTCAAGATTCGCTCGCATTTATTTCTCCTAGTGGAAATGCTTTAATTATCAGTAATGGTCTAAATACTGATGGAACACCTTTTATAAAAGGATTACTTGAAGAAGCTGGCATTACAACTACAATTGTTAATACAGTACCCAATACCTTAACTGGATTCACTCAAGTTATAGATAATAGAGTTGACAATGCATATCCACTAAGCGAAGCAGATCAAGCACTTTATTTAGGATTCTTACGGGGAGGAGGGGATTTATTATTAGTAGGTGAAAATAACAATTTTGCTACTCGCAATAATTCTATTTTAAACCTGATTCAATTAGCTGGTGGTGGTTCACTGAATTTTGTTGAACCTGCTTTTGTACAAAAAGTTTTATCGCCCTTTAATAGTCCTAATCTGATTTCTGATGGCAATGTCACCTATGGAGGGGTAGCAACTGGAGGTGTGACAAATCCAGGAACAGGGCAATTTGTGACAGTAGATAATGCAAATCGGGGTAGTACACTCTACTTTGATGACAATGATCTTCCTAACGCTCTTGGTGGCAAACTAACCGTTATGTTTGATACCAACTTTTTCCTGACTACAAATGATGTGACAGATAATCAAAACTTAATTAAAAATATAATAAGTTTTGAACGTACACCTCGTCGCTATACTTACGATCCAACTTTTAACCAACTCACCAGCATGACTGATGAACTTGGTCATCAAACTCTTTATCAAATTGATCCCAATAACGGTAATCTTTTATCTCTAACTCAGGTAGTGGGTGAAGTTGGTGGCAATGATGATATTATTACCCAATTTACCTACACAAATAATGGCTTAGTTGACCTGATTACTGACCCTCTAGGACGGATTACTGATAGTGATTATGATGCGAATGGTCGTTTAATTTCCATCATCTACGCTAAGGGAACAGCAGACGAAGCTAAACGCCAATTTGAATATGATTTAGCAGGTAATCAAACCGCAATTATTGATGAAAATAGTAATCGCACTACCTTTGAATATGATGCACTGAATCGGTTAGTGAAAATTATTGAAGCTGACCCCGATGGCAATGGTCCTTTAACTTCTCCGATTACTACCTATAGCTATGATGCTGATGGTAATTTGATATCAACTACTGATGCTGTAGGTAATGTGAATCAGAATACCTACGATAAGTTGAATCGGTTGATTGAAAATATTGATACACTCAACCAAAAGACCAGCTATAGTTATGATTCTTTGGGTAATTTACTTTCAGTGGTTGATCCTTTAGGGAATGAAACTGAAAATAAATATGATGCTCGGAATCGGGTGATTGAAACAATCGCTCCTGATTTGGGTAGCACTAAGTTTACTTACGATTTGAGTAATAATCTGGCTTCTGTTACTGATCCTGTAAATAATAAGACTATATTTGCTTATGATGCACGCGATCGCCTCATTAATGAAACCGACCCATTAGGAAAATCTACTCAATATCAATATGATCCCGTTAATAATTTGATTGCGAAAACTGACCGCAATAATCGCCGAACTGAGTTTAAATATGATGACATCAATCGTCTAAATCAGGAAAAATGGGTAGGAACTGATCAGGTAATTAATTACAGCTACGACAAAGCTAGTAACCAAACTGCGGTTAATGATAAGTTTAGTTCCTTAGCATTTAATTATGACAATAGAGATCGTTTATTGTCTGTAAATAATGCTGGTACTCCTGGTTTTTCTAATGTTGTCCTTAATTACTCCTACGATAAAGTAGGCAATGTTCTCTCTGTTGCTGACAGGATTAATAATGTGGCAGGTGGCAATAACTCCTACAGTTATGATGCTTTAAATCGCCTGACTAAATTAACTCAATCGGGTAATAATGTCAGTGATAAAAGAGTTGATTTTGCTTACAATTCTCTTGGACAATATACCTCAATTAATCGCTATGCTAACCTCACAGGAACTCAGTTAGTCAATGGCACAACCTACACCTATGATTCTCTCAATCGTCTCACGAATTTAAACCACAGTAACGGTACAAATAATGTCGCTTTCCATAACTATGTTTATGATGCAGCGAGTCGCATTACTAAAATTACTGATGTTGATGGCGCGACAGATTACACCTACGATAATCGCGCCCAGTTAACAGGTGCTAATCACAGTAATGCTAACAACCCAGATGAATCTTACACCTACGATGCAAATGGCAACCGGATCACCTCAAATATTCACGGGAATGGGTATGTAACAGGTCAAGGCAACCGCCTACTATCTGATGGTAAATATAATTATGAGTATGACAACGAAGGGAATTTAACCAAGCAGACAGAAATTGCTACTGGTAAGGTGCAAGAGTTGACCTGGGATTATCGTAACCGCTTAGTGGCTATGGTTGATAAGGACGCTGAAGGTAACGAGACGCAACGGGTTGAGTTCACCTATGATGCTTTCAATCGCCGCATTGCTAAATCTGTAGATACCAACCCTCAAGATATAACCCCCGCAGTGGTGACACAGTTTATTTATGATGGACAGAATGTACTGTTAGAGTTTGTAGATAGTGATGGTGCGGGTGCAAATCAGCCTGTTTTAGATAAACGCTATCTGCATGGTGCAGGTGTTGATCAGGTTTTGGCACAGGAAAGTGCTGGTAATGTGGTCTGGCATTTAACTGATCATTTGGGAACGATTCGGGATTTGGTGAATAATAGCGGTGCAGTGGTGAATCATTTTGTTTATGATTCCTTTGGTCAGGTAATTTCTGAAAGTAATCCTGCTATTGATACTCGTTATCTGTTTACGGGAAGAGAGTTTGATCAGGAGATTGGGCTTTATTATTACCGTGCGCGGTATTATAACCAAGCTACGGGAAGATTTTTGAGTGAAGATCCGATTGGATTTAATGGTGGGAACACTAACTTATTTGGTTATGTAGGGAATAGTCCAATATATTCCAATGATCCTAGTGGTGAGTTTGCAAATCTTCTTATCGGTGGAGCAACAAGTGTCTTATTTGGTTATGCTATATCAAAGCTTACTGGATCTTGTTATTCTTTAAATGACGCTCTATTTGATTTTGGAACAGGAGCAATAGGAGCGGGTTTAGCAAGTAAAGCAGGGAAATTATTACAATTAGGACGAAGAACTGGCATTCCTAATACGGTAGCACGAGTTGTTCCTAGTAATACACCTCTTACAACACTAGGAAAACCAGGTAATCCAGAGGTTTTTGTAGCTGCTGCTGAGGATATTAAATATTTAAATGCAAATCAAATTGCTTCACGATTAGGAATTGATCCTTCCAAGACAGGAAGTTTTACAGTAATTGAGTTTTCTCCGAATGGTCTTAAACGAACTTATTCTGGAGCGCCTGGAGTAAACAACAAATATATCGAAGGTGGTTACACATCAGGTGGAGCGAGAGAATATTTAGTTCCTAATACATCTATTCCATCTAATGCCTCAGTCCGAACAGTCGGGAATATATTCCCTGAACGAAGTGCTGGTATTGGCGGATTAACAGGAGGCGCTGGAGGTGCTGGTCGTGATTGTGGATGTGATTAATGTGAAAACTTGATCGCTGTTTGGGGATGTGGGGGTGCGATAGCGCAAGCGCTGCTGCAAGCAGTTCGCTTTTGGGAATGTGAGGGGCGATCGCTTTGATGCTTTCAGGAATGGTAAAGGAAATAAACTGAGGTATAATAGAACTAACAAGCAAATAAAGACTAGGAAAATAGATATGATTACAGTAGAATTTCAAACCACTATTGAAAATGGGATGATCAAAATTCCCGAACAGTACCAACAACAGTTAAAACAACCCAATATAGTTAAAGTCACTCTTCAACAAGACACTTCTGAACAGTCTGTAAATTACCTCCAATATTTATTAGAACATCCGTTAAATATAGAAAAATTAACTCCAATGAAACGAGAAGGAATTTACGAAAACGAATAAAAAAATGACATTTTTAGATTCAAATATCTGGATATATGCACTTAATCAGAGTCAAGATATCCGAAAACATCAAATTGCTAACCATCTAGCCACACAAACAGGACTTTATTTAAGTACTCAGGTAATCAATGAAGTTTGTGTAAACTTAATCAAAAAAGGAAATTTTTCTGAAAATCAAATTCAAAATCTTATTCAAGGTTTTTATCAAATTCATCATATCATTGAACTTGATTTGAATATATTGTTAACAGCATCCACATTAAGAACAAAATATTTATTCTCATTTTGGGATAGTTTAATTATCGCCAGTGCACTATCAGTTAATGTGAATCAACTCTATTCAGAGGATATGCAACACGGTTTTACAGTGGAAGGATTACAGATTATTAATCCTTTTCTCTAAGCGATCGCTTTTGGGGAATGGGAGGGCGATAGCGAGGCGCTGCTGCAAGCAGTTCGCTTTTTAGGGATGTAAGGGGCGATCGTTGGTTTTAGAAATTGGTGCGATCGCGCTAAAATGATTGCAGTAGTATCTTGCAAGGTAGCCAACTATATGCCATTAAAAGAACTCTTAAACGAAGCTAAAAATTTAGACATTCAGGAGCAAATCCAACTAGCTACACAACTATTGCAATGGGTAGAAATAAAGATTAATCAAAAGTCTCAAGACTCCTCATCCAAACAGCTACGCCAAGCAGGACTTGGTTTAGGATCTTGCATATTTACTGCTGATTTTGACGATCCATTACCCGATGAATTTTGGCTAGGAGAATCATGAAATTGTTGCTTGATACTCATGCTTTCATGTGGTGGCATAGCGATCCAGAGTGTATTCCTAAAAGCACAATACACTTACTTCAAGATCCTGATAATGAAGTAATTATTAGCGTTGTCAGTCTATGGGAAATGCAAATCAAAATTCAGCTAGGCAAACTTGCTTTGCTCTCAGAGACGATCTAGAACTTATGCTAAAGATTCAGTGGGAGCGAAATAATATCAGGTTAATATCTGCAACACTTCCTCATATTTTGGAATTAAAAACTTTACCACTGCACCATAAAGATCCCTTTGATAGAATGCTTATAGCTCAATCCAAAGTTGAAAATGCAACATTAGTTAGCCGTGACTCCGTTTTTAAAAGTTACGAATGCTCCGTGATTTGGTAATTATCATCTTGTGAAATTAGCGATCGCTTTTGGGGTGTGGGAGTGTGATAGCGCAAGCGCTGACTTGTCAGTTCGCTTTTTAGGGATGTCAGGGGCGATAGCGCAAGCGCTGACTTGTCAGTTCGCTTTTGGGATGTGGGAATGCGATCCCTATAACCAGTAATATAAAAAGCAGTAGTACAGTGGCTAAACATGAAACATGACTCTCATTTATCTAGACTATAACTGCTTTCAGCGTGGCTTTGATGATCCAAGACAAGTTAGAATCCAAATGGAGGCTGTAGCTTGCCAAGAGATATTTACTCAAGCTCAAACAGAACAGGTAACTCTAGTTTGGTCTTTTATGCACCAAGATGAAACCGAATTATGTCCATTCATTGATCGTAAATATGCAGTGTTGGGCATGATCAGTTTGTGTAAAATAAAGGTAGCTCCAAAAACTGAAATAGTAGAACAAGCCCGTTTATTTCAGCAGTCGGCTAACCTATCAAGTAAAGATGCTTTACACTTGGCCTGTGCTGTTAATATTCAAGCTGATTTTTTCTTGACTTGTGATGAAAGTTTGAGGAAGCAATCTCAAAAATTACAGCTAGAGATAGCAATCATGAACCCTATTGACTATATTAGGAAGAATGAAAATTATGAAAATCAATAATATTATGGATGATACAGAAATTAGAGTACAAGGTATAAATGCTCTGTATAAGTCTCTTGGTTCAGCCGCAGCTATACGTTTTTTGAACTTACTACACAAAACGCCTACTGATTATGTAGAAATCTCTCGCACAATATATAAAGATCAAACTATAGATGAAATTTTTGCTAGAGCAAAAGAAAATTGGCAAGATTAATTAGCTCATGCGATCGCCTTTCTGTTCAGGATGTGGGAGTGTGCGTAAGCGAAGTGCTGCTGCAAGCAGTTCGGTTTTTGGGAATGTGAGGGAGAGCGATCATATTTTTAGAGGTATAATAGAACATAAAATGTATAAGTCCATTGCAAAAAACAAAAATGATATCTATCAAGCTAGATCGAGAAACGGAAACATACCTAGCAGAAATCATTACTCAAGAGAATACTACCTCTGAAGAACTGCTAAAAAAACTAATTTATCAACATTGGCAAACCATAAAACCTCGTCAAACCCTAGCTCAAAGACGAGGAAAACATCCAGAAAACCTATTACAAGATGCTGCTCCTAATTTATCATTACGAGAAAATCGTAAAAAAGACGTTGCAGAGCATATTCAAAACCGCCATCAAAAATATCATCAATGAATGATTATCCTCCTATTATTCTTACTGATAGCAGTATTTTATTTGCTTACTACAGCGTGCAAGATAATTATCATAAATCCGTTTGTAACTTTTTTGAACAATGTTCAAGTGAACTGATTACAACTATTCCTTGCGTGACCGAAGTGATGTATCTTTTGAGTAGAGATTATCGGACACAAAATGAATTTCTCAATGATTTAGCTCAAAAACTTTATCGTTGTATTCCTCTAATACCAGAAGATTTTACTCGCATTAGAGAACTTAATCAACAGTATGCAGACTTACCAGGGGATTTTGCTGATTTGTCATTAATTACTATCTCTGAACGGCTCAATATTTCATCAATTATTACATTAGATAGTGATTTTGATATTTACCGCAGTTATCGAAAACAGCCTTTTGAAAGAGTGTATTTAGATTTACAACGTTAGAGAATGATAGCGAAGCGCGACCTAGTAATCGCCTTTTTTGGGATGTGGGGGCGATTGGGGCAACATAAATTATTGAGAGCGATCGTTCCTGGGATGGGAGGTATAATTGGGGGATGCGATCGTTGTGTCATGGTGTACGTTTATGAGTGAATTATCTTTAAAAGTCCATGCTTTCTGGGATGAAGAGGCTCAAGTCTGGACTGCCTCTAGTGAAGATGTACCCGGTTTAATAACAGAAGCTAGTTCTTTAGAATATCTAGAGCAGAAGCTCATGATTATGGTTCCAGAGCTTTTAGAACTGAATCAAGTGATCTCAGGTGATTCAGGTCAAGAAATTTCAATCGATATCATTAGTCAACGGATTAGTAAAATCCTAGTGAATGTGTGATATGGCAAAATCATTTACTCCTGAACTTAAGAAAATCCTTTTGCCTTAGCCACTGTTTATCAAGTAGATTATTTGTTAACATGGAACTGTAAACATATTGCTAACGCACAAATCCAGAAAAAACTCTCATAAATTAGTATTCAATCTGGATATGAACTACCAACAATTTGTACACCTTATGAACTTATGGGAGATTAACTATGTAGAAAGATGAAGTATTAGAAGAAATTTACAAAATTCGAGAAGAACACGCTAAATCTTTTAATTATGATTTGCATGAAACTTGTCAAGATTTAAGGAAAAAACAGGTAGCTAAAAACAGAAAAATTATTACTCAACCTCTTATCAAATCACTATCCTAAACTAAGTTTTGGTATTGAGGGGGCGATAGCGCAAGCGCTGACTTGTCAGTTCGCTGTTTGGGATGTGGAGGTGCGATCGCTGCTATAATACAAACAGTTACTCTTTTTTGGAAAAAACACTATGGAATTAGTCACCTTAAATCAATCAGGACATCTGCAAATTCCTGAAATTATTAGACAACAGTTAGGTTTAAATAATGAATCCAAACTATCATTATAAGTTCAAGACGGAAAACTAATTTTAAAACCCATCAAAGAAGAACCATCACTTTACTATGAAGGTCATGTATTAGTCTCGGATGTGGAATTATTAACAGATGCTAATTCAATAATTGAAGAACTCAAAAATGAAAGAATGAATCAAGTAATTTCATGGTCAAAATATTATTTGATACATCAGTTTTAGTTGCGGCTATTTTAGTTAAACATCCTCATCATTTTCCTTGTTGGTCATGGCTAGAAAAGGTGAAAACCTCACTTGAAGGATTTATAATTACTCATACCTTAGCCGAATTGTTCTCAGTTATATCTTCTTTTCCTTCTCAACCTCGTTTTTCACCTCAAATCACTCAGAGGCTTATTCAGGAAAATCTCAAAGAATTTCAGATTATTTCTTTAACTGAAGATGATTATTATCAAGCTACAGAAAATATGGTCAATTTAGGGTTGACGGGAGGAGCAATTTATGATAGTTTAATCGCTTATTCTGCTTTAAAAATAGAAGCGGATAAAATCTTAACTCTTAATGGGAAACATTTTCTCCGTCTTGGCGATTCCATTACTGAGTTAGTAGAAGTTCCATCATATAAATAGCTGGTTTAAACTCAAAATTCACAATATCTAGCTATAGTAAATTATAGAGGTTGATCGCATTTGGGGATGTGGAAATGGGATCGCTGTTTGGGGGATGTGGGAAGGGCGATAGCGCAAGCGCTGCTGCAAGCAGTTCGCTTTTTAGTAAATACTGGAAGTGCGTAAGCGTTGCGCTACTGCAAGCAGTTCGCTGTTGGGGATCTGGAATGGCGATAGCGTTGCGCGACCTAGGAATCGCTTTTTTTGGATGTGGAAAGTGCGTTAGCGAAGCTTACCGTAGGTATTGCTTTTTGGGATATTGGGAGAGCGATAGCGAAGTGCGACCTAGAAATCGCTTTTTAGAGGGTTTGGGTTAAAAACTTAGGATATAATGATTGAAGATTCAAAAGAAGAGCTTAATTATGAATTACCAAGACATTATTACCATTGAATCAGGAAAACGCAGTGGAAAACCCTGTATTCGGGGAATGCGTATAACCGTGTACGATATTTTGGAATATCTAGCAGGTGGTATGACAGAAGCAGAAATTCTCGAAGATTTTTCAGAACTGACATCTGAAGATATTAGAGCCTGTCTATCTTTTGCTGCTGATCGAGAGAAAAAGTTATTTGTCGCTGCACTATGAAACTGCTATTAGATGAAAATCTGTCAGATCGGATTATTAATAAAATTATTGATCTATATCCCGATTCAGCACACGTTAAGACTTTAGCACTGATAAATACTGATGATGCAATTATATGGGAATATGCTAAAGCGAATAGTTTTGTGATTGTTTCCAAAGACTCTGATTTTCATCAACGTAGTTTACTTTATGGTCATCCGCCTAAGTTTATTTTTCTTCGTATTGGTAATAGTCCTACATCAAAAATTGTGCAGATTTTGACAGATAATTTTGTCACAATCATTCAGTTTGACAGCAGTGAAACAGAAAGTATTTTGGTCTTAACCTAACTTGGAGTACGATCGCCAATCTTATCGGGAGATGTGGGAGTGCGATAGCGAAGCTTACCTAAGGTATCGCTTTTGGGGTGTGGGGGGCGATAGCGAGGCGCTGCTGCAAGCAGTTCGCTTTTTGGGATGTGGAAGGTGCGATCGATACGACAGACTACGGCTATGCACTGAATAGGGAAAGTTTTGGAAGTTAATACGAATCGCTTTTTGGGGGATGTGGGAGGTGCGTAAGCGTTGCGCTGCTGCAAGCAGTTCGCTTTTTGGTGGGTTAGCAGGAGTCTTACCACCTATTTGCCAGCAGTATCCTTTGAGAAATCAGGGATCTATCTATGGTAAAATCTATTTTGTGTGCTTATTGGTGACAAATATGGCGCTGTGTATTTGAACGAGATCCAAAATTTACCTAAAAACTATACACCACAGGACTTTTAACTCTGTTCTCTGTTGCCTATTCTCAGCTATAGATTTTTTCTCTATTCTCTCTTTATTTATGAATCAAAATGTTATTAATACTTTACATCAACAGGGTTTAGATCATTATCGTAGGAGTAATTATCAACAAGCAATTGCTAGTTTTGATGCAGCTTTAGCATTATCTGCTAATTTTTCCATGGCGTATATTAATCGTGGTAATATCTTTCATATTTTAGGTAATTATGAAAAAGCGATCGCTGATTATAACCAAGCTATAAACATCAATCCTAATTTTGCTCAAGCTTACCATAATCGTGGCAATAGTTATTATGCTTTGCAAAAATACCAAAATGCTATTAATGATTATAATCGTTCTCTAGAAATTAATCCCAATTTTGCTACAGCTTACTACAATCGCGGTTTAATTTATGCTCATCTCCAAAATTATCACCAAGCAATTAAGGATTTTAATCAAGCATTAACAATAGTTCCTGATGATATTCAAGTTTACTATCAACGGGGTTTAATTTATGGCAATCTAGGGGATTATCACCAAGCAATTAGCGATTATAATCAAGCATTACAAATTAATCCTGATTTAGATATAGTATATGCTTTTCGAGCTAATGCACATCACCAATTAGGAAATTATGAAAATGCAATTACTGACTATAATCAATCATTACAAATTAATCCCCTTTTAGCTACAGCTTACTATGGACGGGGAACGGTGCGGGAAGCTATGCAGGATTTTGTCGGTGCTGTTGCAGATTATACTCAATCAATATCAATCACCCCAGAATTTGCTCCAGCATATTGCAAACGAGGTGACGCTCACAAGTTTTTAGGTAATATACAAGCAGCAATTAAAGACTATAACCAGGCTTTAACAATAGATTCTGACTTTTTAGCCGCCTATTATCACAGAGGAAATATTCGTTATACAGTCAAAGATTTTAATGGTGCAATCAGTGATTTTACTGAGGCTTTACGATTGTATCCCCAATCCGCTGTATTCTATAGCGATCGCGCTAATGCCCGTTATGCTCTGAATGACTATAAAAAAGCCATATCTGATTATACACAAGCAATCAGTATTAACCCTAATTTAGCTGAAGACTGGTTTAATCGTGGTCGCAGTTACTTTCTTTTAGGAGAATTAAAAGCAGCATTAACAGATTTAACCCAAGCAATACATTTACAACCACGTTATCCCCTAGCCTATTTAGTCAGAGCGGATATACATAGACAACTGGGGAATCAGTTAAACGCAATTACGGATTTCCGCAAATCCGCTGATCTTTATTACCAGTCAGGAAATATACAATATTATCAGGAGCTTACCAAGCTGATTTCCAGAATTTCCGAGGTGGGTTAACAACAGCGTCACCCACCACACCATGTTACCAATACACGTTACTCTATCGTAGATTTAACTTCTCGATAGCGTTCCTGAAGATCCTGAATCGTAAATAAAGCCTGAAATTGCAACCCAGCAGACTCATATAACTCCCCACCCCCTTGCAATCTATCTATCAGTGAAATTACCATATTTACAGTATAACCTGCTGCCTGTAATCGTTCCACGGCTTTGAGTGCAGATTGTCCAGTTGTTACCACATCTTCCAAAACTACGACTTTCGCACCCTGGGGTAAACTCGGACCTTCAATGTAAGCCATTGTACCGTGTCCCTTGGCTTCCTTGCGAATAATTAAAGCTGGTATTGGTCTATTTTCATAAACAGAGACTACACTCACTGCTGATACAATAGGATCAGCCCCTAAAGTTAAACCAGCTACAGCCTGAGTATCTTCAGGTAAGATATGTAGCAATAATCTTGCCATGGCTAAAGCACCCTGGGGATGAAGTGTTACTTGTTTCCCGTTAATATAGTAAGAACTACGTTGTCCAGAAGAGAGAACAAAATCACCCTCTTGATAAGCAAGCTGACAAAATAAATCTAGTAGCTGATGACGGAGAATAGTTAAATCAGTATTAACCGCCCAAATATTTGAGTTATTGTGGGTTTGAGTGGAATAAGACATTATAAACCATGAAAAGTTGTGTGAAACCAAACCTAAAACTCAACAGAGTTTTCAAATTAAGCATAAATTAAGACTTAACTCAAGCAAGCATAGACTTTTATGGTTAGCCTTGCAAATAAAATGAGCGCGGAGGGACTTGAACCCCCGACCCACAGGACCGGAACCTGTTGCTCTATCCACTGAGCCACGCGCCCTTGCATATACATTCAACACTATAACATACTTTTTGAATTTGGTGAAAATTAAATTCTTAGTCATTTTGTATGTTAAATTTTATACTTAAATTCAACTCTAAAATCTTTTTCACCATATAATTTAGTATCGTAATAATTTAGTATCGTAAGCGATCGCACTTTATTTTTTAGCACAAGTTGGTAAAATCAAAATATGAGTAAAAACATAGTTGTTGGATCTAGCAGTGCGAAGCCGTCAAATCCCTTATTTCCTGTTTATTTTGACTTTAGTTATCATAATTTGCTTTAGTAATTTCTGGCATAAATTACCAAATTTTCCTTGTAAAAATGACGGATTTATGATTAGTGAAAGTACAAAATATTATATTCATCCTAAGAAAGTTGTGGTTCGTCCTTGGTTAGGTCAACATCATGTATATGCTGTGTTTATGCTACCAAATAATTATTCACATGATCCTTTAATTAAAGTTAATTTACCATTCAATCAAACCTTCTGTGGAGTTGTAGCAAATCGTAGTCAAACTATAGCTGGAATTAATGCTAAACCGGGACATTATTTAGTAAAAGCATATTTACAAACACGCACTGCAATTAAGTTTATTCTCACAGGTAAAATCAATGATCTCAAAGAAGTAAAAAATTGGCAATTAGGTTATGGTCAAAAAGAGAATTAATAACCCTTTGGAGAACCATCACCGCGAGGATCGGCCGCTGCTTCTAGGGTATCATCTTCTGTAACTGTGATGGCATTTGCATTACCCCAAGGTCGAGTTTCCCTGATTTTATGTCCCCGTCGGCGTAAGTCTTCAGCGGTTAACGCATCTAAACCCCATGCTTCCACTCGCAATTCATCTGGTAGCCATTGGTGATGTATGCGGGGGACCGAAATCGCTGTACCAACATCCATTTTGGATTCTAAAACATTCAAAATTATTTGCAATACTTGGGTAATAATGGTACTACCACCTGGCGCTCCGACAGCCATTCGCAAGCGATTATTTTCGGTGATAATGGTGGGTGTCATACTAGAAAGGGGCGTTTTTTTGGGTGCTATACTATTAGCTTCCTTACCCACTAAACCAAAGGCGTTTGGTACTCCTGGTGCAACTGCAAAATCATCCATTTCATTATTTAAAACTATTCCTGTTCCGGGTGTGACAATTCCCGCACCAAAACCTAAGTTAATTGTGAAGGTTAAACTGACGGCGTTTCTATCTGCGTCCACTACATTTAAATGACTGGTTTCTGTTGATTCATGAAATTTTGAAGTTTTCAGTCCAGGTTTAATTTCTGTTGATGGTCTTGCCATTTTCATGTTAATTTCTTGACGACGTTTTTGGGCATAAGCTGGGCTAATAAGTTGAGAAATTGGAACTTTAACAAAATCAGGATCACCTAAATATTCGGCGCGATCGCTATAGGCAATTTTCATTATTTCTATGATTAAATGTATAGCATCGGGGTGATGCCATCCCCAAGACTTTAAGTCTGTGTCACCGATCATATTTAACATTTGTAATAAGTTAACTCCTCCAGATGATGGTGGGGGCATAGAACAGATTTTACTTTTACGAAAGTTACCACATACAGGATTGCGCCAGATTGCTTGATATTGTTTTAAATCTTCAATAGTAATTAAACCGCCATTCTTCTTCATGTCTGAGGCTATTGTTTCAGCAATTTTTCCCCTGTAGAAACTTTGAGGATTTTCAGAAATTGCTTCTAAAGTTTTAGCTAAATCAGTTTGAATTAATTTTTCTCCTGGTTGATAATATTCACCATTACGAGTAAATATTTTTTTAGCTGCGGGGTTTTTTAGTATTGCTTGTTTACGGTTTTCGTAAGCTGCTGAAGAACGCCAAGCAACCCTATCACTAATTATAAAACCATTTTTAGCCAGTGCAATTCCAGGTTTCATAACCTCTCGCCAAGGTAACTTACCAGAACGACGATGAACTTCATACATACCCGCTACAGTCCCCGGTGTTGCTACTGCTAAATAACCAGTAATACTCGCGCCGGGTCGCACTTTTCTCTCAGCATCTAAATACATATTTTTAGTAGCTTTAATGGGTGCGCGTTCTCGAAAATCTAAAGCTTTAATTTCCCCGGTTTTTTGAGAATGAAAAAGTAAGAAACCACCGCCACCAATACCAGCAGAAAAAGGTTCAACTACTGAAATAGCGAAGGTTGTAGCTACTGCTGCATCTACGGCATTTCCGCCTTTTTTTAACATTAAAAGTCCAGCTTCACTGGCCAGAGAATTTGCAGAAACTACCATTCCCCTTTTACTACGGAGGGGCAGGGTGATGGTAGCTGATACGGCTTGACTGGTGAGGATAGCAGCAAAGAAGATAAAGGAGATGATTAGGTGTTTTGTTTTGGTAATCATGGGCATTTTTAGCGTAAATTAAAGCGTGCAAAAACTAGTTAAATGATAAAATACTATTTATTCATCACCATTGGCAAGACTTAGATTATGAACTCATTTGAACGGATAACTATTGAAGGATATCGTCGCTTGTTTAATGTACAAGTTGATATGCGTGATCGTCCTCTGACAGTCATGATTGGTGCTAATGGTGTGGGTAAAACTTCTTTGTTAGAAATTTTTTCACTTTTAGCAGCATCAGCAAATGCTCAATTAGCAAACAAAATTTCTGAATTAGGTGGACTACCTGATATTATTACCCGTGATAGAGCCAATAGTATAACTATTTCTTTGTCTATGAGCGTACCAGGGTATGCACCACTTGATTACCAACTGGAAGTTGCACTAAAAGGTTTCACCTATGAAATTGCATTAGAAACACTAACTGAAAATAATCCCTTGGTTTTAGAACCATTCAAGCATATTAATTCACTTGGATTGGATGTGAAGTATTTTAGTACAGAAGATCAAAAATTATTACGTCCAAATTGGGATCATAATCCCTTGGAAACTTCTCTTGCTCAAGTTCCCAAAATGTATCAAGAACCTGAGAATCTACGTAAAAGATTAGCATCATGTACATTTTACGGTGCATTGAATGTTGCTCCTAAAAGTCCAGTTCGTTTACCACAATCAATGCGTCCTACAAGCCTACCTGGTGCTAATGGTGAAGATCTAGTTTCCTGTCTTTATTATTTACGAGAAACTGACCCAGAACGATTTGAAATTATTGAAGATACTCTAACTGCTGCTTTTCCAGATTTTGAAAGATTGGGTTTTCCTCCCGTAGCAGCAGGAACTATCACAATGACATGGAAAGATAAGAATTTTTCTAAACCTATTTATATGCACCAATTATCAGAGGGAACTTTGCGGTTTATTTGGTTAATAACATTATTGCAAAGTCCAGGTTTAACTGCTGTTACTCTTATAGATGAACCAGAAGTTAGTTTACACCCAGAATTATTAAGATTACTGGCTGATATGATGCGGGAAGCATCACAAAAAACTCAGCTAATTGTGGCCACTCATTCCGATAGATTAATTAGATTTTTGAAACCTGAAGAAGTGTTAGTTTGTGATGCTGAAGATGGTCTAACTACTATGAGATGGGGTGATAGTTTTAATTTAGAACATTGGCTAGAAGAATATAGTTTAGATCAAGTTTGGGCAATGAATTTAATGGGAGGTCGTCCATGAAAATAGCAATTTTAGTTGAGGGTGCAACGGAAACAGCATTTAAGCAAGTTTTATTAGGTTTTCTGATATTACGATAATATTAAATAAACAAAACAGGTTTTTATTGAAGCATGAATTAACCCACATCAACCCAATTTAAAATTAAGAAATGCTGCTAAAATCTATCAGTAATTTTATTCTGATTAAATCAACATTCCCGCAATTCCAGCAGTGATAAAACCTGCCAATAATCCGCCAATCATTGTTTTTACACCCATACGTGCTAAGTCTTTTTGACGGTTTGGTGCGATTCCTGTCATCCCACCAATGGTAATTCCTATTGAGCCAATATTGGCGAAATTACATAAGGCATAAGTAGCAATAATTATTGAACGTTGAGAAATTTCCTGTTTTTTAATCAGTTCTCCCAAATCCAAATAGGCGATAAATTCATTTAAAATCGTCTTTTTACCTAATAAAACCCCAACTTGTCCACAGTCAGCCCAAGTTATCCCCATTAACCAGGCTACAGGAAACATAATAAAAGACAACATCCATTCTAGTGATAATTGCGGATAACCAGATAATTTTCCCAACCAACCTAAACCAGCATTAACAGCGGCCAATAAACTTAAAAAAGCAATAATTATTACTCCCACATTCACCGCTAATTTTATGCCGTCAATTGCTCCAGAAGTCGCTGCGTCAATCACATTAACATAATTACTTTTGATATCTATATTAACTTTTCCAGTAGTGTCCGACACTTCTGTTTCTGGATACATAATTTTTGATACTATCAAAGAAACAGGAGAAGTCATAAAAAAAGCTGCAATTAAATGTTCTGGGGGAATGCCAAAAGATAAATAAGCACCTAATACCCCACCAGCAATAGTAGCAAAACCACCAGTCATAACGGCGTGTAATTCAGATTGAGTCATATTTGCTACATAAGGCTTGACCATAAGTGCCGCTTCTGTAGGTCCTAAGAAAATATTTCCTGCACAAGACAAAGATTCAGAACCCGATGTTTTCATGGTTTTCATCATTACCCATGCTAAACTGTTGACAACTCTTTGCAAAATACCATAGTGGTAAAGAACACTAATAAATGATGAGAAAAAGATGATTGTTGGCAGAATTTGAAAAGCAAAAAAATGATCTTTGAAATTTTCACCAAAGACAAATTTTGCCCCAACATCAGAAAAAGCTAAAAAATTAGCAACCATATTTCCTAAAGATTTAAATAAATTCAAACCCCAAGGAGTTTTGAGAATTACTAAAGCTAAAACAAATTCTAATCCTAACCCCCAAGCAACGGTCCGCCAACGCACAGCATTACGGTTAACAGAAAGGGCATAGGATATGGTGATAAAAATGCAGATTCCCAGGGACGAAATAACACGCTCCATATTCGGTATTTTAATATTTTCGTGGACAAAATGTGGACAAGATTCAGATTGTTTACCAACGGTAGGAGAACCTAATTGAGTTTCTATATTTAAACCTTTTGCACCTCCTAAAGATGCCATTTCTATAGCTTGACATAGCTTGACGAGGTGTAATCTAGTTTTGATAATCTGGTTCTGTAATATTATACAAAATCGTACCAAAAATGCGAAGCGTTTCCTAGTCTAATGAGGTACAAAATTATCTGTGTTTATCTGTGTTTATCTGTGTTTAATTCTAACTTCTTGTACATCACTTGCGTTGTATTTGCTTTGATTTGTATATAAATATTTATATATGAATTGTCTACATATATTTATGGTAAAGAATAAATATAGTATACGTATAGTATATTTATAGCTGTAGCCACTTTAATTTATTAAAATACTTAACATTAATTTACATTTATTTATTAGGAATTTTTTTATTAGTTGTGCTAGGCTGAACAACAGCAATTATTGCTAATGTTTCTTAAATAGGAGAAGAACTTTCTAGGAAATTAATTTTTAACGAGCCTTCTCCATTAGGTTTGTCACCCTACTGATATTTGCCGTTTCAGCTAGGGTGTTAGGTTTTGCAGCATAGAGTTGTAAACTTAATTGATATAAATAATCAATTGAGTTATAGCTATTTTGCTTAAATTTATTGAATGTAATTCTCATTAACAGCAAATAAAAGGAGCTAATTAACGCTATGAGTTTTAATTTGAACTTAAACCCTGTAAGTGACTATGGCTTAATGCCAAATACCAATGAGTTGATGTTTTACGGTAATGGTAATGATTTAATTACTAGTTTCAGTAATACTCAAGCAACAATTGTTGCCGGAGAAGGGAACAATATCATTAATAGTGCAGCAGGTAACGATATAATCTATGCTGGAGCGGGTCAAGACTTCATCAACGCCGGCAATGGTAATAACACCATTTTTACTGGTGGAGGTGTTAACAATGTTATTACTGGTAATGGTAATGATACCATTTATGCTGGTGATAATA
This sequence comes from Dolichospermum sp. FACHB-1250, assembly GCF_014696335.1. Taxonomy (NCBI): domain Bacteria; kingdom Bacillati; phylum Cyanobacteriota; class Cyanophyceae; order Nostocales; family Aphanizomenonaceae; genus Dolichospermum; species Dolichospermum sp. FACHB-1250. The sequence goes on along the minus strand of NZ_JACJPZ010000017.1, from coordinate 12,367 downwards.
ATGATATCATTTATACAGGCAATGGTAACGATATCATTTATACAGGTAATGGTAATAACATTATTAATGCAGGTACGGGCAATGATCGGATTGTCCTAGGCAGTGGTCAAGATAAAATCATTCTTGAAGGTGGTAACGGCTCTGTCACGGTGTTTGGGTTTAATATCAACAGCGATAAGGTGAGTTTGGGAGAAAGCTTACTGGGCAAGTCATTACAATTTGTTACTCAAGGTTCAGATACCTTAGTCAAAACTGGTACTGATCTACTGGCGACCCTTAAGGGTGTAGCTAGGAGTTCCCAAGCCTTGTTAAATAAAATACCTCTATATAGGTATAATGTTACTGATTTGGGTTCTTTAAGTACAAATACTAACGGTACAGTGGTAGCCGCCTCCATTAACGACTTTGGGCAAATTGCTGGGCGATATGATACTGGTGCAACGTTTATCAACCAGAACGCCACAACAAATGTTACTCAAACAAATAATGTCCGCCAAGGATTCATTTGGGAAAATGGCTCTCAAACTGCCTTGACTAATACAGGTATAAAAAACGGACAGTCTGATTTTGGCGCCGCCAATGGCGCAACTGTCACTTTGCTGACAACCAATGTTAATACAATTGGCAATTCTGGAATTATTTTGGGAACGGCAGACGAAGTGCGTCAACCCATACCTAAAGCAACAGATCGAGCATTAGTTTGGCAAAAGAATGGTAATAATTACAACTTAACTATCAATGACTTTGGTGGTCTTGAAAGTTACTTATTCGATGCGAACAACTTAAACCAGGTTGTGGGGCGTAATATCCTGTCCTCAGGTCAGGATAAAGCTATTTACTCAGAAAATGGACTGATCCAAGAACTGACAACTTTAGGAGGTGATGGTGGTACTGCACGCGGTATTAATAATAAGGGGCAGATAGTTGGCTACGTAGACAGCGATGACACTCTCAATGATCAGTTTGTGAATACGGCCGTGATTTGGCAAAAAAATACTAGTGGTACTTATACAATGCAAAACCTGGGCACTTTTGGCGCAGAAAAAGCCACTTTACGGGATATCAATGATGCAGGTCATATCATTGGCTCAACCAGTAATGGTTCGGGAGCAACTGCAACGAGTGACGCATTTTTACTGAGAGACGGGAATTTCACAGACCTGGGTAGCCTTGGTGGTAACACTGGTTCAGCTAACGGAATCAATGAATTTGGACAAGTGATTGGAGCTTCCCAACTAGCTTCAGGTATAAACCATGCTTATGTTTGGAATGGCGGCGTGATGAGCGATTTGAATAATTTAATCACTACACCATTAACCTATAACGGTGCAACTGTCACCCTGAATAATGCTGTTAGCATTAATAATTTTGGGGATATTGTTGCAACTGGTACTTATACCTATACTAATAATGAGGGGCAAGCTCAAACGGGAACTCGTTCCTATTTACTGAAAGCGACTTGGTAAAGGATAGGTCATAATTGAATCAGTGAGGTATTTTATGACCTCACTGACCACTTCCTCAAACTTGTGATATTTTTATATTTATGATTTTTTTCTGTAGGGTTATTCGCTAGGTGCAAGATGCGAGTTAACCTAATTTCAAGCTATAAATTAAACAACGATAAGAACTGGCATTTATGAATCTACCCCTTCGGAAATTAGGAGTTCTACCAAATGCTTGGGAAGTAAATCAAACATTTGCGGATATTACCCGTCCCGAAAAGACCCCGCAACCAGTTGTTTTAGCAACAGAAACTAAAACTCTACGCTGCGATTTATCCAAAGCTGCTATCATTGTCATTGATATGCAGAACGATTTTTGTCATCCTGATGGTTGGTTAGCACACATTGGTGTAGATGTCACCCCTGCCCAGCAACCGATTGCACCCCTGCAACAATTATTACCACAAATTCGGGCTGCTGGTGTACCTGTAATTTGGTTAAATTGGGGAAATCGTCACGATTTATTGAATATCAGCGCCGGGTTACTGCACGTATACAAACCCACAGGGGACGGTGTAGGATTAGGTGATGCTTTGCCCAGCAATGGTGCTAAGGTACTAATGAAGGGAAGTTGGTCTGCTGCGGTAGTGGCCGAATTGGAACAACTACCAGAAGATATCCAGGTTGATAAATATCGCATGAGTGGATTTTGGGATACTCCTTTAGATAGTATTTTACGAAATTTGGGTATAACTACAATCTTCTTTGCTGGTGTAAATGCTGATCAGTGTGTTTTATCAACTTTGTCTGATGCCAATTTTTTAGGATATGATTGTATTTTAGTTAAAGATTGTACTGCAACAACTTCACCGGAATATTGTTGGTTAGCAACTTTATATAATGTTCAACAATGTTTCGGTTTTGTCACTGATTCTTCGGCAATTTTGACAGCAATTAATAATTAAGAATATGTACACTACTCGTTGTGTAATTCCAGTCATTAAATCTCCTCAAGATTATCAAGCATATCGTATTAGTCCCCATGACTCTAACCGATTAGCAATTATCTTTGATTCCACAAGCGCTAATACTTCTTTAACTTGTTGTGTGGAAATTTTTGACGTGGGTGGAAAAACACCACCAAACCGTCATGAATGGGCGGTAGAAATGTTTTTTATTCTCAAAGGAGAAGGAATTGTAATTTGTGATGGTAAAAAGGTAAATATCAAGGCTGGAGATAGTTTGTTAGTTCCACCTACAGGGACTCATTTGATTAGAAATACTGGTAAAAATCGTCTCTACGCATTGACAATTATGGTTCCTAATGAGAATTTTTCGGAACTAATTCGCAGTGGGATTCCTGTAGAATTAGATGCTGAAGATATGACTGTTTTAGGAAGATTGGATTCTTTAAAATTTTTCTAGTATTTTTATAGTTTTGGGCGATTTGAGGGTGTAACAACAAAGGTTTTTGCTGATGTTTTGTTACACTCTCAAGTTTAACTTTTTATCGGAAGACTAACCGAGAGAAATAAGACAGAGAAATCAAATGTCGTAGGCATATCCCCACTGAATTTTGCGGTGGTAAAGATAGTTTAGATAATTATCTATATAAACAAGCATCTCAGGATCTCAAAAAAAGAGTTGCAACTGTATTTGTTTTGATTGATGAGCCTGGTTCTCATGTTTTAGCTTACATAGAGAAGCTAATAGCAAGTTTTACTATTAAATAAACAATGCCGGAGAAACATTAAAAAATTCTCCTAAAGTTTTTGCTTGAGCTTTACTAATTGCTCTTTTCCTATTCACAACCTCAGAAACTACACCTTTAGAACCAATAACTCCTACTAAATCAGATTGTTTAATTCCCCTAGCATCCATTAAATGTTCTAACATTGCATGGGGAGATGATGTTTCAATAGGGTAGGTTTAGTTTCAAATTCTTCAATGAGAGTGACTAACAATTGTAGGATAGCAGTTTGTTCGGGTGTACGCTGTTGATCAGCCATTAATTTTTCCACAGTTTCTAATGCTTGATCATATTCTGCTTCGGTGGTGATAACTTTGGGTTGATATTCTACTAATAATTGACTGTAGGTGGTTTTATCTAAGGAAATAGTCATGGTTAACTCCTGTTAAAAGAAAGGATCATTTTTCCATATACCCGACTTCTGAGTATTAATTCATGGTTTGATGAACAAAGGACACAACGGTAATAGAGGTTAAGGGAAGATTGGCGATCGCCAATCTTGTAGATTGATAGGTTGCGCCTATTTTAAGGTCATTATCCTTACCTAATTATTGAAAATTTGCACACTTATAATTCTGAAAATAGTTTTTCCCAATCAACTGTATCCGGTCTATTTCCTTGATTTACTATTTCAAAAACTTTGTTAACAGCACTTTGATGAAATAAACTTTCTACACAAGCTGCGGCTACGTCAATACGACTAGAATCACCTGTAATTATATCCCCTGTTTTGAACACAACGTTTAATTTACCTGCGGTTGTAGCTTTGAGTAAAGTATTGAGATCATAGGATGTATAGGGTCCATCAATTAAACGTCCAGGACGAATGATAGTATAAGGTATTCCTGAATTAATAATTGCTTGTTCTCCTTTTTCTTTAGCATCAAGTACACCAAAAAGATTGAGAATATTAAAAGGAAATTGATGTTTGCGAAGAATACCACAGGAGGAAACAAAGACGAAGCGATTTAAGTTTTTTGGTGCGGATGATATCAGATTTGTTACACCTTGATTATCAACTTTAGTAGGGGTATTTTTAGCTTTATCTTCTAAAAATAGAGGATTGAATAGAGTAATTCCTAATTCAATAATGTTGGGATTTTGATTAAATTCCCATCTGGAAGAAGGAAAAGCGGTAGTTCCTGTACAACAAATAATAGAAGTAATATTTGTCATGGCTGCTGTTAAGCTGTCGGGTTCACGAATATCACCAATCGCAATTTCTACTTGATCATTAAACATTTTGTTGGCTTTTTCTGCATTCCTGGTGAGAATGCGAATGGGTAAGCCTTTTTCTAAAAGTTTACTAACTACGAGTTGTCCGACTCCACCGGTAGAACCGACAACTAAAATGAGATCTTTACTGCTGTTCATACTTTTATTAAGCAATGCTATTTAATCTACAATAATTTTGACTCTAATAGTTTACCATGACTGGAATCTTTTTTGAATAATTCGCCTCACGCCAAGACCCAAAGGTAAGGATTTTACTGTTGACTCCTGTTTTATGTTAAAATTACAATTATCAGTAGCTAGGGAATGAAGATTTATGGTTAACAAAATTCGCCGAGTTTCCAAGATGATCAATAAGTCACACGATAAGGAGTTTTTTCACCAAGCAGGAACTCCACCAGGAACAATCATTGTTGATGAAAATGCTGAACAACCCATTATTTTTTTAATTGACTATAACCAAACTGATCTGATTCGCAAACAAATAAGTTATCCAGAAGAGTGTCTTAACTATTTGGATACAGAATCCGTTTCTTGGGTGGATGTTCAAGGTTTAGGGAATAAAGATATTTTACACCGTTTAGGTCAATCTTTTGATTTACATCCTCTGGTTTTAGAAGATATTGTGAACATGATAGAACGTCCAAAAATTGAGGATTATGAAGATCAATTAGTGATTATTGCCCACATGGTTGTACCTAATAACAATAATGGCAGTTTTTATAGTGAACAAGTAAGTTTAGTTTTAGGGAAATATTATGTATTAACAGTGCAGGAAGAACCTGAACATGATTGTTTTGATGGAGTGAGGATGAGAATTGATAAAGGTAAAGGGATCATTCGTAGACAAGGTAGCGATTATTTAGCTTATTCTTTATTAGATGCCATTATTGATGGATTTTTCCCGGTTTTAGAACTTTATGGTGAACGCATTGATGAGTTAGAGGAAGAAGTAATAGTTAATCCTAATCAAAAAACATTGCAAAAAATATATCAAGTTAGGCGGGAATTATTACAGCTTCGCCGCGCAATTTGGCCTCAAAGAGACGCAATTAATTCTTTAATTAGAGACGGTAGTGAATTAATTAGTGATGATGTGAGAATTTATCTGCGAGACTGTTATGATCATGCAGTCCAAGTTATGGATATAGTGGAAACTTATCGGGAATTAGTAGCTGGATTAATGGATGTCTATTTATCAGCAATTAGTAATAAAATGAATGAAATTATGAAACTACTAACGGTGGTTTCTTCGATTTTTATTCCCTTGACTTTTATTGCAGGGGTATATGGGATGAATTTTAATACCGAAAAATCTCCCCACAATATGCCTGAATTAAATTGGTATTGGGGCTACCCCCTGTGTTTGGGAGCAATGGCGTTAGTTGCGATAAGTTTACTATACTTTTTTTGGCGCCGGGGTTGGTTGACTAATTCCGTTAATTTCCAAAAAGACTTTCACCGCTAGATTTGATAAAAATCCATAAAACTTAATAAAATAGAGACGTTTTAGGGAACATCTCTAAGTAGTGAATGGAATTAAATAACGGGTGCGGCTGTAAATATGAACCACAACAACAAAGCTAACATCAAGACACCGATTTTAACCAGCAGGTATGTATAAGCATGAGGGATAAGAAAATCTTGGGTCGTCATACTCCACCTCTACTTACTAGCGGTTAACTAGTTATTTATTAAATCTATTTTCTTACACTCCCATTATTGCCTAAAAATGGGTGAGAAACAGACTTGAGTTATGTTTCGTTAATATTTCTTAGCTTTATTTTTGATTGTCCTATGGCTTGATTAGCGGGATCTTGGGGTCATATTTTCTGATTCTAGGCTAGAGCGGGCTAGAAGCCCACCCATCTTCATATTTAATTATGCCTACCTATTTATCTATTTATGCGAATGGCACATCAATCAAAATGTTGCCCTCTTCGACGCGGAGGGGAAATACTGGCAGGGTTTTTTCTGGGGAAACCATTGAGAGTAATTTACCCACTACGGGTGGAAATGGACACCAGGTTTTGACTTCACCGTTACCCAAGTCAAAAGCACTACGATGAAAAGGGCAAACTATCGCCCCATTTTCGATTTTCCCGTTTTTTAAGGACATTTTTAAGTGCGGGCAGGTATTATCTACAGCATAAAACTGATTTTCGTGATTTAAAAGTAGGATTTGGCGATCGCCTACTTTTACTACTTCTCGCGCACCAGTAGCCAGTGCATTAGCAGCTAAAACTTGAGTCCAAGCCATGATCTTCTCCTGATTTTGTGATTTTATAAACCCCTTCTTAGTTTCTCGCAATTTTGCTCGGTGCGATCGCCAATCTTGATAATTTAGATTTCCGCAAACTCGATAGTTTCTACAAAGTCCAAAATAGTTTTCTTAATTTTCTCAGCTTCTTCCTTCACCGAACCGAGCGTTTCACTATTTAAAAAGCTGCGTTGGCTACTAACTACATACAAACATTCACTATTGACAAAGGACAATAATCCTCTATAGGCATCTAATCTTATGCCATGACCGTTAGTTTCCTGTTGAGAAATAGTTGAACCTTTTGGGATATTTACTAATACATAGTAATATCTTTTTAAAGGATCTTGCCAATATTCTCTATGCTTAACTTCAGCATCTGGTACATTAGAAATAATCGTCTCGGGCAGATATTCATTAACAATAATTTCATGAAGATAGGTTTCATGTCCTTGAGTTCTGATCTCCTTAATCTGTTCTAGAGACAGAGGATAATAATCAATTCTCAATAAAGTTCCCATATCATCCGAAAAACTCACCATTCCTTCTTCTGTTTGAATTTTTCCTCCCTGTTCAAAATCCAGAGGAATAGGAACTGTAAAATTTCCCAAAGGTGACTGATAAAATTGTTCACCAGATTCATTGAATATTATTGATTCAAATTCTTCATCATATTCTTCCTCATCTCCTGTTTGAACTGCGGCAATTACCTCTTGAATAATTTCTTCTGCTTCTTCATCTTCCAATTCTAAAGCTATTTGTAGTTGTTTAAGATAAGTCTTTTTATCAGCAGGAATCATCAAATCTTCAGCATCTAAAAGCATAATCACCCCAGCCGCAAAACCATCTAATACTACCTCCTCAGAAATAGCAGCATTAGCAGCATTAAATAAAGATCCTAATCCAGCATCTTCGGCTAGTTCTATCAGTGTATCCACGGTTTCTAACATTTGTTCTTCTGAGTATTCATCAAAAATCTCAAATTCCCAGAGAATATCAGCTATAATTTCCCCATTTATATCTTCAATGCCTAAATCAACTGCTGTGGTAATTACAGCAATTGCTACTACCGCTTCTTCTGGATTCAATGATGCTGCTATTTTCTCTTTTGATTTGAAAATATAGTCATACTTTGTCATAATGTCTAGCTCCTCAATTAATCTGCTGTTTGTACTTAATTACCTGGTTGGGAAATCCGGGTTTCAATATCTTCTAATGTTCGTAATAATAGACTATTTGCCTGTAATTGCCAACCCCATTTTTGAATTTTAAAAGCTGCTACAGTTCCCCCTATAGCTGCTAGTAAGCCCATGGGTTGATTCAGAGAAATCCCCAACAGCAAACCCAAACCAGCAATTCCCCAAAATGGTAAGGCCACCACTTGTCTTTGCTCCTCTACAATTTCTGCAATTTTGCTAGATGGCATTGTACCTAATAACGCAGCTTTTAGTTGCCGTTGTTCTGCTAATGATAACGATAAACTAATCCGACGGCGGAGTTTTTCCATTTTACGGGCATCAGTGCTATACTCCGTTAGTTCATCTTCTGCCATTTTTAACCATCGTTCTAATTGTGACATAGTAGATTAAATTTTATTGCTGGGCTACAGCTATTATTCTACATTTGAACTCAAATACCAAGGGATGATAAGGAAAAACTTGTTTACTACAATAGCACTTTTTCTCCAGGAAAGAGATTTATCATAGCGGTTCTTCCGCAAACTTGACAAATTTAAAAACATCCTCTAAGTATAATGGTATTGAACTACTGCTATTTCAAAAACCGCCAAAATCACAAATAACATGAACAAAACTTGGTTTCGATTGGGAATTATCGGCATATTTATCTTTTCATTCAGCCTACGTTTTTGGGGATTAAGCCGATTTAATACTTTAGTATTTGATGAAGTGTACTTTGCCAAATTTGGTAATAACTATCTGACCCACACACCATTTTTTAATGCTCACCCTCCCCTCAGTCAATATTTGATTGGCTTGGGTATTTGGATTAGTAATCATATTCCCATAGGCCGAGAACCTGCTGTAAATAGTCTCACAGGTTCTTTATTATCCCCTGGGAGTTATCGCTGGCTAAATGCTCTGACAGGTTCATTTATTCCCGTAGTCGTGACTTTATTAACTTATCAAGTAAGTTATCGTTATCGTTTGGCCTTATTGGCAGGATTCTTTACAGCTTGTGACGGATTATTTTTAGTAGAATCTCGTTATGCTTTAAGTAATATATATATAGTTATTTTTGGTTTACTAGGACAATGGTTATTATTATTAGCATTGCAGAAGCAAAAACAAAAACGTTGGTTTTGGTTGCTACTTTCTGGGATAAGTTTTGGTGCTTGCGTGGGAACTAAATGGAATGGTTTGTGGTTTCTTGGAGGTGCTTATAGTTTATGGATAGCAGTTTGGATAATTCACTACTTACAGTCTTTTGATTCTACATCTCGTACCCCCTTATTTCCTTATTTACACTTTTTTCGCACCTCCCATAATTCCCAGATTCTTACTAGAAAAACACCATTACAAAACCTGAAAGAAATAAATATTTGGCAGATGTTTTCCTATTTAGGAATTATTCCCGCAGTCGTTTATAGTTTGATTTGGATTCCTCATCTCCAACTTGATCAAAAATATGGATTTATTGAAGTCCATAAACAAATTTTACAATTTCATCTGCAATTAGGTGGTAATAGTCCTAGCGTTCATCCTTATTGTGCTGCATGGTATAAATGGCCATTATTAACCCGGCCAATGGCTTATTATTATCAAACTGCTCAAAGTATTCATGATCCCTTACCTGTATTTGGACCACCTTTACCTGATGGTACTGGTAAGATAATTTATGATGTTCATGCTATGGGTAATCCATTTTTATGGTGGTTTGGTTTAGCTGCTATGATATTTTTAATTGGTATGGTGATGATCAACATGACTATGCCAGGAATAGAAAAAAAGCTAGTATTTATCCCGAAAAATCTCAGCATTGATACTTGGATTGGTCTATTTCTAATTATAAATTATGGAGCTAATTTGCTCCCTTGGGTAAAGGTAACAAGATGTACTTTTATCTATCATTATATGTGTGCCGTAATCTTTACATTCATAGCCATTGCTTGGTTTGTAGATCAATGTTTACTGAGTTATTATCGCACATTGCGGTTTTTAGGTGTAACTATAACTTTTATAATTGTAGTTGCTTTCATTTTCTGGATACCTATTTATCTAGGTTTACCCCTCTCTCCTGATGATTATAGAATGCGGATGTGGTTTAATTCTTGGATTTGATAGAAATACCTAATATGAATTTGCGTGCGGTCTTGCGGTCAATTATTCTGGCAATATTATTCTATTTGGTATTGCTTAATATAACTATACAAATACTGTAGCTTTTATCAGATTAAATTTTACATTTCTTATCTATATATTAGGTTACAAACAGTTAAATTGTGTAAGAATAAAGGACAAGAGCGATTGTACCTATAGACTGTACCACTGTCAAAGGTACTAAATCAAAAAAATTTTTATAGGTGTGAGGAATTTAGATGCAATCTATATATTTTATGCTCCAAAATCATGGAAGGAAGGGTTTATGGATATCAATGTTAAGCAACAGCATATTAATATCACAGGCTCAAAAGAAGCGCAAATACATTTGATTAGTGAAATTCAGCCCCATGGGATTTTGTTAGTCTTACAAGAGCCAGATTTACAAATATTACAAATTAGTCAAAATACTTTTAATACTTTTGGCATATCTCCAGAAGATATGGTACAACAGGAATTAGAAGACTTACTAGATCCTTACCAAATACAGAAAATCAAATTTTGGTTATCAGAAGAAAATTTAGATTTTATTAACCCTACCAAAATTTGGATCAAGAAACAAGGAGATGAATATACAATATTTGATGCCACTTTTTATCGAAATTCTCAAGGATTTTTAATCTTAGAATTAGAACCGACAGCATCTCAAGAGAATATTCCTTTTTTAAGTTTTTATCATTTAACTCAAGCCTCAATTAATCGATTAAAAACAACTAAAAGCCTCCGTGATTTTAGTCAAATTATTGTCCAAGAAATCCGAAAAATAACCGGATTTGACAGAGTCATGTTATATAAATTCTGTGATGATGGACATGGTTCTGTAATTGCTGAAGAAAAAATAGATAGTTTAGAGTCTTATTTAGGATTACATTATCCAGAATCAGATATTCCTCAGCCAGCACGACAATTATTTCTAGAAAATTCCATTAGAGTTATTCCCGATACAAACGTTCAATCATCAGTAGAAATTTTCCCCAAAATTAACCCAGTTAGCGGAAAACCTATTGATTTAACTAATTCTACTCTCAGAAGTGCCGCACCATGTCATATAGAATATTTACATAATATGGGCGTAGGTGCATCTTTGACAATTTCCTTAATTAAGGATCACAAACTTTGGGGTTTAATTGCTTGTCATCATCAATCATCCAAATATATTTCCTACGAATTACGGAAAGCTTGTGAATTTTTAGGAAGAATTATATTTTCAGAAATTTCTGGCAAAGAAGAAACAGAAGATTACAAATATCAGATAAATTTGAAACAAGTTCAATCCCAATTGATTGAATATATGTCTCAAGAACAGAACTTTATTGATGGTTTAGTCAAAAATCAAATAAATCTGCTAGATTTAACTAATGCAGAGGGAGCAGCAGTTTATTTTGGCGGAAAATATACCCTAATTGGTAATACTCCTCCAGCAGAAGAACTGAATTTTTTAGTAGCATGGCTAAAAAATAATGTCAAAGATGAGGTATTTTCCACAAATTCCTTACCTCAGATTTATCCAGATGCGATTAGCTTGAAAAACGTTGCTAGTGGGTTATTAGCTATTCCCATTTCTCAGAAAAATTATCTATTGTGGTTTCGACCAGAAATAATTCAAACTGTCAATTGGGGTGGGAATCCCCATCAAGCTTTTTCAGTTGATGAATCTGAGGGAAATGTCCGGTTGTGTCCGCGTAAATCATTTGATTTATGGAAAGAAATAGTTCAATTAACATCTTTACCCTGGCAAAATGTAGAAATTAAAGCTGCATTGGAATTACGAAAATCCATCATCAATATTGTCCTCCGTCAAGCTGATGAATTAGCCCAATTAGCTGAAAATTTACAACGTTCTAATGCAGAATTGAGAAAATTTGCCTATGTCGCTTCCCATGATTTGCAAGAACCATTAAATCAAGTAGCCAATTATGTGCAACTTTTGGAAATGCGCTATGCAGCAACAATAGACGCAGATGCAAAGGAGTTTATTAGTTATGTTGTCGAAGGAGTAAGTTTAATGCAGACCTTAATTGATGACGTACTCGCATACTCCCAGGTAGATACATTAGGAATTGTTTTTCAAGTCACGGAAGTAGAAACTGCTGTAAATCGGGCTTTGAAGAATTTACGTCAACGGATTACGGAAACTGGTGCAATCATTACCCATGATCCCTTACCCACCGTCATGGCCGATGAAACACAATTAATCCAGCTATTTTTAAACCTCATTGGTAACGCTATTACAGCAGTTTTCAGGTAAATAAGCCACAGTGGTTGAACCAGTTGAAAGCATCATCTTCTGTAAGATAATTAACTGCAATCGTCATCGCTTCATTGAGGGATTCTAATGTCC
>NZ_JACJPZ010000016.1:0-80205 GCF_014696335.1 Dolichospermum sp. FACHB-1250 | reverse complement strand
TAACCGACAACGTAGAAAAGCTGACCTTGCAAGGAACAACTGCTATTAACGGTACTGGTAATGAACTGAATAACAACATTACAGGTAACGCAGCCGATAACCTTCTCACAGGTAATTTAGGAAATGATACCCTTAATGGTGGTGCGGGTGCTGATACCATGATTGGTGGTCTGGGTAATGATTCTTACAATGTAGATAGTACAGCAGATACCATCACAGAAAACCTGAATGAAGGTACAGATAGGGTTTCTAGCATTATTGATTACACATTGGGGGATAACCTAGAAAACCTAACGTTACAGGGAACAACCGCTATTAACGGTACTGGTAATGCACTGAATAACAGCATTACAGGTAACGCAGCAGCTAACGTTCTCACAGGTGATTTAGGAAATGATATCCTTAATGGTGGTGCGGGTGCTGATACCATGATTGGTGGTCTGGGTAATGATTCTTACAATGTAGATAGTACAGCAGATATCATCACAGAAAACCTGAATGAAGGTACAGATAGGGTTTTCAGCATTATTGATTACACATTGGGGGATAACCTAGAAAACCTAACGTTACAGGGAACAACCGCTATTAACGGTACTGGTAATGCACTGAATAACAGCATTACAGGTAACGCAGCCGATAACGTTCTCACAGGTGATTTAGGAAATGATATCCTTAATGGTGGTGCGGGTGCTGATACCATGATTGGTGGTGTGGGTACGGATAGATTGTATTTAGGTTTAAACGATAATGCTGTAGATAACGTTAATTACGTTCTTGGTGATGGTACAGATACAGTTTACCAATTTGTGCGCGGTGTCGGTGGTGATCAACTGAATTTCTCAGGTATTGCCAATTTTGATGTCATTACATCAGGTACTTCTACATTCATGCTAGTTGGGGATGGTATTGCTGGTAATGCTGGTTTTGCTACTGGTCAGTTATTAGTTACCTTATCCGATACATCTGGATTTAATAGCACCAATTTTGGGGATAACCTGTTTGGTGGTACTTTCCTGTTTAGTTAATTGCTAGTAGGTTGGGTTATGGACTACGGTCTTAACCCACCATAAATTTAGGGAATAATAGTCGGTGGGTTATGCTGGATCAAGATTCAGTGTTTGAGTAAAGTAGAGATAGGCGGGCAGGATGCCCACCCCACAGGAGTTTTATTATTAATAGGGATAAGAATTTGTGAAGATGGTATTTTCGGTGATTTTATGGCGAGATAGTTCTTCCTTATCAGGATTGACTATAGCAAATTCCCAGCCGCAAGTCAATACTCTTAACTCATAAAATGCGAAAAAAATTGAAAATTATTTGAAATTACAGTATATATGATTTGAGTAAAGTAGAGATAGGCGGGCAGGATGCCCACCCCACAGGAGTTTTATTATTAATAGGGATAAGAATTTGTGAAGATGGTATTTTCGGTGATTTTATGGCGAGATAGTTCTTCCTTATCAGGATTGACTATAGCAAATTCCCAGCCGCAAGTCAATACTCTTAACTGATAAAATGCGAAAAAAATTGAAAATTATTTTTTGTCTTGTGGAATTTGGTTGCCTATTACCTAGTAAGATGATAGGAAAGTTCTGTACTATCTGTGCGGTACTGTTGAATTCCCACATAGGAAAATAAAATAAAGTGTCAATTCAAGAACATAAAATTACAGTAGATTCTTTAGAATGGTTTTATCGGGAAGCTGAACCGATGGGTAGAACGGACTTAATTCCCGTGTTATTGTTACATGGGTTAGTTTCTCAAAGTTATAGTTGGAGGAATATTATTCCCAGTTTAGCAGCACAAGGAACTAGAGCGATCGCTCCTGACTGGATTGGTTGCGGATTTTCAGGTAAACCAGAGAAGGAAGATTTTGCTTATACTCCAGATGAATTTATCAAAGCACTAGCAGGATTTGTTGAAGCTTTAAAATTAGAAAGATTTTCCTTAGTTGTCCAAGGATTTTTAGGTTCAGTTGGGTTACAATACGCCTTACGTCATGCTGAGAAAATTGCTAATATAGTCATTTTAAATACACCGATTTCTACGTCCGTGAAAATCCCTTGGAAAATCAAACAAATGGGTTTACCTCTAGCTGGGGATATAATCACCCAAGACCCCTTATTAGTGGATAGAACCTTAGAAAGTGGTAGTTGTTACCGCATTGAAGATCAAGATTTAGATGTTTATAGAAAACCATTTTTGAAAAGTTCTGCGTCTGGGAGAAGTCTCCTAGCGACAATTCGCAATTTACAATTAGAAAAAGCGATGATAGAAATAGAAGATGGGTTGAAAGGATGGCAAAAACCGATTTTAGTACAATGGGGAATGATAGATCCTTGGTTATCTGTAGATATAGCGGAAAACTTGGTGAAATCTGTAGCCAATGGTGAAATTATCAAACTTAATAATGTGGGACATTACCCCCAAGAACATTATCATGAGGTGATTTTACAGGATTTATTGCCATTTGTCCGGTGTGGGGCGGGGAATTAAAAGATGTTTAAAAAGTCACCCATGATCTATGAATATGCCCTATTTCCCGTGGAGACCAAAGAATTTGTCGAAACTAGCGGAAAGTCCGCCATCATAGCAGTAAAAGTTGGTCATGGGTGTTACCTTAATGTTAGAGTTGCAAAGAGATTAATTGGCAACTTTTGGAGACACTAGGCAAACAGCGAGTATCAATGTTAAAGAAACTACAAAAAAGACAAATTTATCTGCTTGCTGGTGCTGGACTATGTGCCTTTTTAGCTGGGGCAATGGTGTCAGCCCCCCAAGCTGGCAAAACCCTAAGTCAATGGTTGAACTTGAGTCAGAGTAAGCCAGAAGGGTTATCTGAGGCTAATAAAGTCAAGTCGGTTGTATTTTCTCTGTTGTCTGAATCTGTACCAGAGAGATTAACAAAACTCCAGGAAATTGCTGAAAAAGGTAGTTCACCAGATCGGGAACGGGCCCGTTATCTATTGGCCTGTGATTACGTGGAAACCTCCCAAGGGAAAAAAGCCCTGAGTTTATTGGTAGGATTGGAAAAAGACTATCCTGTTTTAGCTCCTTATATTTTACTTAAACAAGCCCAAGCTCATGATATTTTAGGTGAAGATAGGAAAGCTTCAGATTTGCGCCAAAAGGTAGTAAAGGAATATAGCAAGGAAGCGGCCGTAGTCAAAGCCATATATGCGATCGCCCAACCAAAATTATATAATCAAGCGATCGCACAATTTCCCTCCCATCCTCTCACCTGGGAAATTATCCGCAAAAGCTTAAAAGATAACTCAAATCAGCCGAACTTACAATTAATCTTAGCTAAATACGCCGCTGACGAGCCGGGAATTGTGGGTGTATTAGATCAATTAGTCAAACAAACCCAACTCAAATCCACAGACTGGGAACTAATTGGTTCAGTTTACTGGGATAATAATCAATTCACGAAAGCTAAAGATGCTTATATTCAAGCACCGAAAACAGCCACCAGCCTCTACCGCATCGCTAGGGGATTACAATTAAATAAACAGCAAGATCAAGCCATTAGCGTTTATAAACAACTGCTGCAAAAATTTCCCACCGCGACAGAAACAGGTATAGCTCTATTAAGATTATCAGACATTAGCAAAGGTCAAGAATCTATTACCTATCTTGACGAAATTATTAGTAATTTTCCTGAAATAGCTCCGCAGGCATTAGTCAAAAAAGCCACATTATTGACAACCCTAAAAAATAATCAATCGGCTGATGGCATATATAAATTATTAATAGGTAAATATAGTACCAGTGATGAAGCAGCAGAATTTCGGTGGAAAACAGCCCAAACCAAGGCAAAAAACAATGACTATTTAGGGGCATGGGAATGGGCGCAACCAATTACCATTAATAACAAGAGTAGTATTTTAGCACCCAGAGCCGGATTTTGGGTAGGTAAATGGGCAACGATATTAGGTAAGCAAGAGGAAGCTGTCACAGCTTATAAGTCTGTGATTAGTGAGTTTCCTTACTCTTATTATGCCTGGCGTTCGGCGAGTATTTTGGGTTTAAATGTGGGTAATTTTGACAGCCTGCGCTTGATGAACCCGACAATTATACCATTTCAACGTCCTGTGCCACCAGCGGGTTCTGAAACCTTTAAGGAATTGTATTTATTAGGACAAGACCGTGATGCTTGGTTGCAATGGGAAACGGAATTTCAGAGTAAAAATCAGCCTAGTGTCGCTGAAGAATTTACAGAAGGGTTGATGAAATTAACAAAGGGTGAGTACCTGATTGGGATTGAGAAAATTGCCAAATTAGAAGATCGGGAAAAACCCGCCGAAAAAGCCGAATATCAAGCTTTAAGTCAAAAAAGCATCTACTGGCAAGCCCGTTATCCCTTTCCCTATTTTCAGGAAATTGAAAAATGGTCAATTTCCCGTCAACTTAATCCACTGTTAGTAACAGCTTTGATGCGCCAAGAGTCTCGGTTTCAGGCAAAAATTAAATCTCCCGTGGGTGCAACAGGTTTAATGCAAGTTATGCCCAGTACAGCAGCGTGGATAGCCCCACAAATGAATGCAGATATCAAAAAAATCAATTTGGAAAATGCCAATGATAATATTATGTTGGGGACTTGGTACTTAGATTATACTCATCGACAGTATAGCAATAATTCCATGTTAGCGATCGCTAGTTATAATGCAGGTCCGGGTAATGTAGCTAAATGGTTGCAAACCATACCCAAAAAAGATCCTGATGAATTTGTAGAAGAAATTCCCTTTGATGAAACCAAAAATTATGTCCGTCAAGTATTCGGTAATTACTGGAATTACCTGCGACTGTATAACCCGGAAGTATCCAACCTAGTCAGTAAATACTCCCAAGAACATCCAAAATTACCCACGAAATAAATTATGTAATTTGGGTGGAGGAACAAAATCCAATATCTTAGGGAGTAGGTGAAATTGCAATTAGGTGACAGAGAACAGGTGACAGGGAACAGGTGACAGGTTACAGTTTAATAATGTTTCGATCCCTAATAGGGATTAAGTTAAATTGCAATCATTGGATAGACTTTCCAGTAATATTTCCAATGTTTCGATCCCTAATAAGGAGTAAGTTAAATTGCAACATTGAATGATTTTTTGGCGTTGCAATAGTTCCAATGTTTCAATCCCTAATAAGGATTAAGTTAAATTGCAATCTTACGATTATAGATTCACTATATCACAAGTGAAATTGCAATTGTGTAGGGGTTAACGGCCGTTAACCCCTACGTTCGTTGTTTCAATCCCTAATAAGGATTAAGTTAAATTGCAATGTTTGTATAAGCAAGTCTTATACCCCAAATGTTGTTTCAATCCCTAATAGGGATTAAGTTAAATTGCAATTAATGCAGACATGATTAAAAACAAAATAAAAGATTGATAGTTTCAATCCCTAATAGGGATTAAGTTAAATTGCAATAATATCTATGGTCCTCCTGTTTTCAAAGACAAGCTAGATGGGTTTCAATCCCTAATAAGGATTAAGTGAAATTGCAATAATAAGTAGGTTTTGATACAATTATATCAAAATAGGTTTCAATCCCTAATAAGGATTAAGTGAAATTGCAATCTATCTTCTTATAAGGAGGCAAAAAATGAGTGTTTCAATCCCTAATAAGGATTAAGTGAAATTGCAATTTGAGATGATCCCCGGTTTTAAAGTGGGAATAGAGTTTCAATCCCTAATAAGGATTAAGTGAAATTGCAATTTTAGTGATAGTAAAAAATTATTTAATGCACATATCAAGTTTCAATCCCTAATAAGGATTAAGTTAAATTGCAATATATCATCAGAGAATTGGAAGTTGGACCTTGGAAATAGTTTCAATCCCTAATAAGGATTAAGTTAAATTGCAATGGTCCGCTTTGTTTTCCCTCTCTCACTCTTTTATAATGTTTCAATCCCTAATAAGGATTAAGTTAAATTGCAATTTGCGACACCGCCGCATCAATGTTGTGACCTTCCGACGTTTCAATCCCTAATAAGGATTAAGTTAAATTGCAATTTTCTGTGCCGTATTTCAGTCCATATCTGCGATATGGTTTCAATCCCTAATAAGGATTAAGTTAAATTGCAATTCATATTCTCAAGATAGTTTTTTAAGTTTTCTTGGAGGTTTCAATCCCTAATAAGGATTAAGTTAAATTGCAATTTACTAGGCCTTATCGTGCGGTGGTAGCGTGTGGGGTTTCAATCCCTAATAAGGATTAAGTTAAATTGCAATCAGAATATTTGTCTTGTCATTTTTTTGTTTACTATTGTTTCAATCCCTAATAAGGATTAAGTTAAATTGCAATCAGAACTTCTAAAAGAAGAATAAAATACAACCACGGCGTTTCAATCCCTAATAAGGATTAAGTTAAATTGCAATCTCTGATTGATATCTCTGGCGATACCTATATGATGTTTCAATCCCTAATAAGGATTAAGTTAAATTGCAATACTACCGAACCCGTTACCACCGAACCCGTTACCATCGGTTTCAATCCCTAATAAGGATTAAGTTAAATTGCAATTTGAGTTAAAGATGCTGTTCCCAATAGCAAAAATTGTTTCAATCCCTAATAAGGATTAAGTTAAATTGCAATTTATCAGTAGGTACGGTATTATCGAGTTTAAAAAGTTTCAATCCCTAATAAGGATTAAGTTAAATTGCAATTCTAGTAGTTGCATATCCTTGTCATGTAACTGATTAGTTGTTTCAATCCCTAATAGGGATTAAGTTAAATTGCAATAATCTTTGGATGCTAGTCTCAATGGTGGTATTTGGTTTCAATCCCTAATAGGGATTAAGTTAAATTGCAATCCTTCGTAGCTTTTGCACTTGGTAGCTATTTGCTGTTTCAATCCCTAATAGGGATTAAGTTAAATTGCAATCATCCTTTATTTGGTATTTAGCTGGGAAAAAATCGTTTCAATCCCTAATAGGGATTAAGTTAAATTGCAATAGATATAGCAGAGTGTAGCCTTGAGTTCTGGTTAGTTTCAATCCCTAATAGGGATTAAGTTAAATTGCAATCTGATGAGAGCAAAACTGAGTTTAACCCGTCACTCACCTCAGGTTTCAATCCCTAATAGGGATTAAGTTAAATTGCAATGAATTAGCAGTAGGCTTGATCGCTGTATCCGGTCGTTTCAATCCCTAATAGGGATTAAGTTAAATTGCAATAGGTTATAGAAGTGGTGAAGGAAGTGCCTGTAGAGTTTCAATCCCTAATAGGGATTAAGTTAAATTGCAATCTTTAGTGAGTTTTTCCTTGAAATCGGGTGTATTTAGTTTCAATCCCTAATAGGGATTAAGTTAAATTGCAATTACAAGTGTGATGTTACTTGCTTGCTTGCTTATTGTTTCAATCCCTAATAGGGATTAAGTTAAATTGCAATATGTATATCCGCATTTATTTGCGACGTACTCCATAGTTTCAATCCCTAATAGGGATTAAGTTAAATTGCAATTCCGCTTTGTTTTCCTCTCTCACTCTTTTATAATGTTTCAATCCCTAATAGGGATTAAGTTAAATTGCAATTTTTTTAGGCCGCGAGGGCGGCCTGAGTTTTTAAAGTTTCAATCCCTAATAGGGATTAAGTTAAATTGCAATTAGGAAACACTACCGTCTTTAATGATGATACGCAGTTTCAATCCCTAATAGGGATTAAGTTAAATTGCAATCCGATGATTGCAAAGATGCAAAAATAGCGATTAATGTTTCAATCCCTAATAGGGATTAAGTTAAATTGCAATCGATAAAGCCTGTTATGCCAAAATTAAAATAGATGTTTCAATCCCTAATAGGGATTAAGTTAAATTGCAATAAGCGTGATTATAAAATCTACAATTGAAAGTCAAAGTTTCAATCCCTAATAGGGATTAAGTTAAATTGCAATAAGCAATTAATTTCACTGTGTAAAAATATTATGTTTCAATCCCTAATAGGGATTAAGTTAAATTGCAATTTCTAATGATACATAATTTGAGCGATCGCTTTGGTTTCAATCCCTAATAGGGATTAAGTTAAATTGCAATCCATAATGCAAAAACTCGACGGTGCGGGTAACTTGGTTTGAATCCCTAATAGGGATTAAGTTAAATTGCAATTCATCAGAAATTGACAAAATTGACATTTTATTGTTTCAATCCCTAATAGGGATTAAGTTAAATTGCAATGAAGCTATACGCGCCCCCCATTGCTTACCATCTTTGTGTTTCAATCCCTAATAGGGATTAAGTTAAATTGCAATTTTTACCCTGTACAAATTCAAAACAACGCTTAGTAGTTTCAATCCCTAATAGGGATTAAGTTAAATTGCAATAATAATCAGATGTTATCCTTTACTCTTAAAATAGTTTCAATCCCTAATAGGGATTAAGTTAAATTGCAATCAGATAATCAATTTAACTATTTAGAGTTTTTGATTGAGTTTCAATCCCTAATAGGGATTAAGTTAAATTGCAATATGTGTGGTGAAATCAAGACAATTAGGCATATCAGAGTTTCAATCCCTAATAGGGATTAAGTTAAATTGCAATTAGCTTGTTTTCATCTGGAAATGTTACCAGAAAAACGTTTCAATCCCTAATAGGGATTAAGTTAAATTGCAATATCAATGACCGTTCTTTGATTGATATATTCAATATGTTTCAATCCCTAATAGGGATTAAGTTAAATTGCAATTGATTACGGCGCTCACGGTCGATCAAAAAGCTAAGTTTCAATCCCTAATAGGGATTAAGTTAAATTGCAATAACCACAACCCCAGGAAAACATCACCACACCCCAGGAGTTTCAATCCCTAATAGGGATTAAGTTAAATTGCAATTTTGCTTTAAATATTAAGGCGTTGGTCAGCACTGTTTCAATCCCTAATAGGGATTAAGTTAAATTGCAATGGTGCTGAAGCGGGGCTAGTAATCTACCACATTAATGATGTTTCAATCCCTAATAGGGATTAAGTTAAATTGCAATAATTCAAATTTTACATCTTCATTATTCTCATACGGGTTTCAATCCCTAATAGGGATTAAGTTAAATTGCAATTAATGCCTTTGCTATGCGTAGCTATGAAAGGAAAAAAGGTTTCAATCCCTAATAGGGATTAAGTTAAATTGCAATCTCTTCTGGCTAAGTCCGCAGCTATTTTCTGGATTACGTTTCAATCCCTAATAGGGATTAAGTTAAATTGCAATTAGATGCAATTACTTATCCTTTATTCAAATTTAGGCGGTTTCAATCCCTAATAGGGATTAAGTTAAATTGCAATTCTGGTGAAACTCAGCGAGTTTGATGTCAGCTTTTGTTTCAATCCCTAATAGGGATTAAGTTAAATTGCAATATTTTCATACAATACCCCCACAAAAAAAGCAAAGCATCTGGTTTCAATCCCTAATAGGGATTAAGTTAAATTGCAATTTCCCACTCTTTTTTTTTTCCTCCACTCTTTTATAATGGTTTCAATCCCTAATAGGGATTAAGTTAAATTGCAATGGGGTGGGTTTACCGTGGTTGGCTTTTCCCGCCCCCCATGTTTCAATCCCTAATAGGGATTAAGTTAAATTGCAATAAGCATCATGTATAGGCGTTGATGCGTCCCCACCATGTTTCAATCCCTAATAGGGATTAAGTTAAATTGCAATTTTCTAAGATCAACCCCGGCACTTACGCCGGGATTGTTTCAATCCCTAATAGGGATTAAGTTAAATTGCAATTTTCCCAGCGCCCCTATTCCGGTCCGATCATCTTCAGTTTCAATCCCTAATAGGGATTAAGTTAAATTGCAATCTTTGGTCAATCATCTTGTATTTTAGCTCCTAGTATTGGGTTTCAATCCCTAATAGGGATTAAGTTAAATTGCAATAATAGCTTCACCCTCAATCGGTACGGGAGTCTCTATTGTTTCAATCCCTAATAGGGATTAAGTTAAATTGCAATTGGCGCGATCACTTCCTAGAAGAATTGATAGATGTTTCAATCCCTAATAGGGATTAAGTTAAATTGCAATCTTACTCTGATATATCCGATAAGTTTCATATCCTCTGTTTCAATCCCTAATAGGGATTAAGTTAAATTGCAATTAGATTTTAAGCCGTGCTGATAGCTTATAAAGAGTTTCAATCCCTAATAGGAATTAAGTTAAATTGCAATTTGACCAACACATATTACTGAAGGCTTTATTCGTACCGGGTTTCAATCCCTAATAGGGATTAAGTTAAATTGCAATAAGGATCTCAAGTTCTTAGAAGAAGATGCGCCTAGAATAGTTTCAATCCCTAATAGGGATTAAGTTAAATTGCAATCTTAAAAGCCTAGCGTAACCCTACCCTAACCCGCGTTTCAATCCCTAATAGGGATTAAGTTAAATTGCAATCGCTAACGAAGGGCAAAAAAGAAAACTTATGAGTTTCAATCCCTAATAGGGATTAAGTTAAATTGCAATTTGAAAAGCTTGTACAGTAAGGCTTTCAAAAAGTTTCAATCCCTAATAGGGATTAAGTTAAATTGCAATCGGATATTAAGTTATCGGAATTTCACGTTAATCTGTTTCAATCCCTAATAGGGATTAAGTTAAATTGCAATTATTATAAAAGAGTGAGAGAGGGAAAAAACAAGCCGTTTCAATCCCTAATAGGGATTAAGTTAAATTGCAATAACAGACATAGAATGAGAAATGAGAATATGAGTTTCAATCCCTAATAGGGATTAAGTTAAATTGCAATCTGATGATAGAAAAATCACAGCACAAAGTGTAGTTAATTGTTTCAATCCCTAATAGGGATTAAGTTAAATTGCAATTTTACACTGGGGTGGGGGAAACTGTAATGAGGGGTTTCAATCCCTAATAGGGATTAAGTTAAATTGCAATATTCCCCAATCTTCTGGATAGCAGATAAATCCCCTAGTTTCAATCCCTAATAGGGATTAAGTTAAATTGCAATTTTAATTTCTGATTGAATGATTTAATCTCTTCCATGTTTCAATCCCTAATAGGGATTAAGTTAAATTGCAATCAGGAACACCACACCAATATAAAAATACTATTGGCGTTTCAATCCCTAATAGGGATTAAGTTAAATTGCAATTTGTATTATTTTGTGTTGACATTAAACGCAAAATAAATGTTTCAATCCCTAATAGGGATTAAGTTAAATTGCAATAAGTTGACGTTTTTACCCCAAAAATTGACAAATCGGGTTTCAATCCCTAATAGGGATTAAGTTAAATTGCAATCATAATTGGAAGCCTTAAAATCAATCGTTTAGAGCAGACGACGTTTCAATCCCTAATAGGGATTAAGTTAAATTGCAATGATTAATAGAGATAATATATAAAATCAACTAACAAGTTTCAATCCCTAATAGGGATTAAGTTAAATTGCAATTAGCTATGGCATTAGGATTTGATGATCAATTTATAGTTTCAATCCCTAATAGGGATTAAGTTAAATTGCAATTTTAAAAGTCGTACTCTAGACCAAAACGCTAAAGTTTCAATCCCTAATAGGGATTAAGTTAAATTGCAATTAGACTCATTGCAACTATCTCCAAACTCAATCAAGTTTCAATCCCTAATAGGGATTAAGTTAAATTGCAATAGATACTTGATAAGTGATACCTGATACTAGATACAGTGTTTCAATCCCTAATAGGGATTAAGTTAAATTGCAATATTTTTAGCGTAGCCTCTGATGGTATTGTCTGCGTTTCAATCCCTAATAGGGATTAAGTTAAATTGCAATAAATTATGGGAGGGGCGGGAAAGCCAACCAAGGAAATTGCAGTTTCAATCCCTAATAGGGATTAAGTTAAATTGCAATCTTTGGCGTGATAAAGATTCACATTTAGCCGCTTGCGTTGTTTCAATCCCTAATAGGGATTAAGTTAAATTGCAATAAGTTGCATGATAAAGATACGCAACTACTAGAGTTGTTTCAATCCCTAATAGGGATTAAGTTAAATTGCAATAATCTATTATCATAAGTAAACATCATGTAAACATCAGTTGTTTCAATCCCTAATAGGGATTAAGTTAAATTGCAATATGTTTACATGATATCAAGTTATCTGGTAAGTGTCGTTTCAATCCCTAATAGGGATTAAGTTAAATTGCAATATTAATAGGTTTGTTGTTGAAGTGGCTATAAATTTAAAGTTTCAATCCCTAATAGGGATTAAGTTAAATTGCAATTAGAAGAAATAGGAATATTCCCTAAGAAGAAAAAAGAAGGTTTCAATCCCTAATAGGGATTAAGTTAAATTGCAATGCGGCGGGCGTGACCTTTATGTGGGTAGATGCGTTTATCAAAGTTTCAATCCCTAATAGGGATTAAGTTAAATTGCAATTGTCGATGGTAGAGTTTTTTCCATTTGCTTCGATGTTTCAATCCCTAATAGGGATTAAGTTAAATTGCAATGATGGCATTCTCGCAATAGCCACCCGGCCTATTGTTTCAATCCCTAATAGGGATTAAGTTAAATTGCAATTAATGCAGGATTAGAGGGATTAGTTAGATTAATGCGTTTCAATCCCTAATAGGGATTAAGTTAAATTGCAATAGCATTATCTAATTTCGTATCAAAGTCAGCAATTAGTTTCAATCCCTAATAGGGATTAAGTTAAATTGCAATTTTTCTGAGTCTGGTACAACATCAGTGACCCTGTATGTTTCAATCCCTAATAGGGATTAAGTTAAATTGCAATTTGTTTATATATTTAATATATCATTACAGGATAGGTTTCAATCCCTAATAGGGATTAAGTTAAATTGCAATCCGCTTCCGATTGGGGTGGAAATACCCCAATGTGTTTCAATCCCTAATAGGGATTAAGTTAAATTGCAATCTATTAGCTTACCCGCTAATCCAACAACTAATATCGTTTCAATCCCTAATAGGGATTAAGTTAAATTGCAATAATATCCGAGTTTAAAACAATGGTTAAAAAAGAGAAGTTTCAATCCCTAATAGGGATTAAGTTAAATTGCAATGTCCCGGTTAACGCGGTAGGCTGTGTTGCCCTCAAAATCGTTTCAATCCCTAATAGGGATTAAGTTAAATTGCAATACCTGATAATTGAATATCTTGGTTAAGCCAGTTTTGTTTCAATCCCTAATAGGGATTAAGTTAAATTGCAATCTTCAAAATCGTTAGTTTTCAATTCTTCAAATTCTTCAAGTTTCAATCCCTAATAGGGATTAAGTTAAATTGCAATCTCGCTAGGGATGGACGCATCAGCTAATTCAGGGCTTGTTTCAATCCCTAATAGGGATTAAGTTAAATTGCAATTTCAAAGCCTGATGTCATTGCATCAACATCATAAGTTTCAATCCCTAATAAGGATTAAGTGAAATTGCAATTAAGCAGGTCTATACTTGCTGGTTGGTATTTGCTGTTTCAATCCCTAATAAGGATTAAGTGAAATTGCAATGATTATGTTATTGTGTTACACAAGGGGCATTATGGTTTCAATCCCTAATAAGGATTAAGTGAAATTGCAATCTGAATCGTCTGAATCAAATGATCCTACTGACTATGTTTCAATCCCTAATAAGGATTAAGTGAAATTGCAATAGCGGAATGCTGAAAGCCTATATATATGTAGTTTTCAAGGTTCAGTTGCGCGGATGTTCTTATGATAATCTATTTCAAAAAAAGTGTCAAGGGGTAAAATAGCTGAAACTCTTGCTGTGCAAGGTGCGCGGATGGGTGAACTCCATGAACTCGATGAAAAGCTTGTGTAGAAATGATTGCAGGCATTTTTTTCTGATCTGAATTTTTTACACCCACCCATCCGCGCATTATTAAGCAAAGAAAATTGTCTGATCACGGGGTTCTTCACCACCAATTCTCTCTATTTTACCAAAACAGCAAGCACAAAGGAAGTAAAAGCGAATGCTGTCGGTTTCAGGTTTAATGAGTTTATTAAGACGCGATCGCAATTTAGCATATTGAGTATCAGTTAACTCACATTCAAAAATACTATACTGCACCCATTGTCCATAGGACTTGAGAATACTATGGATTTTAGTACGTCGTTTATCCTCAGAAATATCGTAAGAAATAACAACATTCATAAATTCTGTGTTAAGTTATACCTTGTTGATGTAGAGAAGTTTCATTTGAGTACCAAAGGGGTATATTTATCAGTTGTGTCCATTAAATACTTAGCCAGTAATCTTGCTTGCAATTCAAAAGCTTCTCGATAAGTACATTTACGTCCCATTACCGGGTGTTTAAACTCTGATATTTTTTTCTTTTCGTACAAAGTCAAAAAAGTTTTGCGTCCTTCTGGAGTGAGAGAAACAGCGCCACTTAATGGTTCAGTTACAAAATCTGCTGGGGTTAATAATTGCTTATTCAAAACAGATAAAACCACCGCATCTACCACCAAAGGACGAAATTCTTCCATTAAATCTAAAGCTAAAGAAGGGCGATTATAGCGATCAAAATGTAGGTATCCTAAATATGGATCAAAACCGACAATATTCACAGCACTTTGCACATCATGACGCAATAAAGAATAACCAAAACTTAACAATGAATTTACTGGATCTGTAGGTGGACGACGGACACGCTTAGTAAAAGAAAATTGAGAATTACGAATCAGACGATCAAAACAACCAAAATAAGCAGCACTACCAGAACCTTCTAAACCACGCAAAGAACTGATATTTTCAGTTGAACTAATTGCAGTAATGACCTGTTCAATGCGAGGAATACTTTTAGATAGATCAATATCACTAAATTCACGCTGATACCGCATTAAAGTTTGGCGATAATTTTTTAATTTCCCCCTCACAAAACCTTGAACAGCATGAATAGATTTAGGTGTTTCTCCTGCTGCTTGCCATTGTGCTTGGCGAATGAAAATATTGCCAGTCATTTCTGGCTGTAACCGTCCCAAATAATGACCAATATTACTGATAAAAGATAGAGGAATATGGCGTTCCATTAACTCAAAAATAACCGCTGGTGAAATAGTTGCTCGTCCTAAAATAACTACACCTTCCAGATGAATAAAAGGAATATCTTGAAGAATTTTCTTTTCAAATTTCACATGAATCCGTTCATCAACCTTACCAATAAAAGCATCATCTTGTGTGATGTAAAGAGTACCCATGATTAAATCCTCAAAATAGGTGACAGTTGACAGTTGACAGTTGACAGTAAAAGGAGTTTTAGAAAGGTTTTTGCATCAAGTATAAATTTCTCAATCTGCTTCTTGATAACGCCCCACTTTATCAGCAACTTGTGGCAAACATCGAGAATAAAGACTACAAGCATCACAGCGTTTTGTTTTGACAGCTTTTGGCATAGCACCTGTAAACAGTAAGGTTTGGATAGCTTCAATAGTCGCAATAGTAATACTTCGTAATTCTGGGGTAATTTCTACTAATTTGCGTTGATGAGTTTGAGCATAATAGATATAGCCAGTATTGATATTTTTGCCTGTCATTTCCTCCAAACACAAAGCCTGAGCGCAAACTTGCAATTCATCATTATCCCATTCTCCTTTACGTCCGCGTTTATATTCAATAGGGTAAAATTCGCCATTTTCAAATTCAATTAAATCAGATTTACCGATAAGTTGATATTGCTCTGATTTCAGATAAATAGCGCGTATCTGCCAAGTTTCCTCACGATTTTGTCCTCCAACTGTGTGAACTCGTTCATGTAAACTTGTACCTTCAATGGTATATTGATTATCAACAAATTCACCAGCACAATGAATCAACCAGCAACGGTGAGGACAATAGGAATATTGATTTAAAGAGGCAATATTAACGTAATCCTCATCAGAGGTGACAGGTGACTGGTAATAGGTGACAGGTGACAGGTTACAGGTTACAGTAGGAAGAGAGTTAGTTTGATTTTGTTTAGTCATAGTTAATTAAAAGTGGTAAAAGTTGATAGTGGGAAGAAAGTTAGTTATGGTGTATTTAAGATTTTCAAACGAAGAGAAGTGAGCATTTTACTAATTTCTATAATCAGGGATAATGTAGGATTTGCCTGTTCTGAAGTTAGATAAGTTAACCTAACTGCAAGCATTAAAAAAGTTTCTGTTCCCATTAATGAACCCTTAGCTATAGATAAAAAATGTCCAAAATCGTTTTTAGTTATTCCTCGTCCATGACCTTCGGCAATATTGGCTGGAACAGATGCAGCCGCACGGGTAATTTGTGAAGTAAGACGATAAATTTCTGTATTTGGAAATCCAGCAGCTAATTGATAGATATTCACTACCATATCCATTGATTTTTGCCACACAATTAAATCTCGATGTGATTCAATCTTCATAAATAACTCGTCTTATCTTTTGACTTTTGACTTTTTACTTCTTAACTGTCACCTGTCACCTCTCCCCGTGGCGTAGCACCTGTCACCTGTCACCTCTCCCCTGTCACCTCTCACCTTCTCCTCACCATGCCCATACCCATAGTTGTTTTTCTGCCAACACCTGCATATAAAGCAAAATCAGCTAAGGCGTTAATTTGTTTAATTGCTGTTGTTTCTACATTGCCAAGAATGCGATAACTAATTTCACCCAAACAACCAATAAATTTGTTGTCATAGTTGCTAATAACCTGAGTATTGATATTAAAAGCACTAGCATAAATTGATTCAAAAGAAATATTGGTTAATTCAATACCGCTATATTTATGCCACCGATTTAGTAGACTATTGAATACAGATTCCCGTGTTGGTAAAACATTATCAAATTCACCTTGACGAAAAGCTACAGGTGTAGAAAAGATGAAATTAAGATTGCGTTCTATTTCACTTGCTTGTTGATATAAATGGTAATAAGTACAAGCATTAGCCCAAGGTTGATTAGATTGGGGTGTACCCTGAATGCTAGTAATATATAGGTTGGCTGAACCTAAGTGCCAAGGTTTTTCCGGGTTGATATTTAACCATAAAGGGGTGAGTTGACTAAATAAATTGTCATTTAATAAAGAAATACGCCACCAACAAGAACTACCAGCAGGAATAGGGTTTTGATGGGCATATTGCAAAGTATAAGATTGGGTTTTATGTTTGTTTTGTACCTGCAATGGTGAGAGAGTAAAGGCTTTATCGGCGTTGGATTCGTGTAAGTAGTCTCCTAATTTTCTATCAACAGAACTGACTAGGTTAAGAAATAAGGCGTGGTAATGTCTCCCGGTGAGGAAATTGGGGTAAATTGGAGATTGGGGGATGATGTTGAGGATGAGACTATGGGGCATATTTTTGATGGTTGAAAATTTTAAGTTAAGGGCGGGCAAGATGCCCACCCCACAGGATTTGTAAGTGTGAAAATGATGAGAATTTAAGCCTTAAATCTATATTGCATTTGTTTGGGAATTTTTACATTTTTGACATCATCAAAATCGTAATATTCTCCTTGCATTTGCACATTTTGAATCAGACTTACTGGCGGCATATTTACCACATCATAGCTAATTACTCGATTAGTAAACATGACATCTAAAGGATTTAAAGGATGAGTACAAGTAAATAAATCAGTTTTAGTTTTTGGTGGTGGTAATTTCTCAACGGTAATTTCTGCTTTACTCATCCATTTACCTAAACGAATCCATTTAGGTAATTTGATGTCTTTTTGAGCAATTAGAAAGAACTCAAATTGACTTTCTGGGGCAATTTCCTTTGCTCTACCAAAACTGGGAATATTCTTTTGGGTTTTTTCCATTTCTACATGGTAGTTATTATTTGCATATTTCCATGTATTTAGAACAGATGAATGATGCAAAGAACGAGCCGGAGTTATATAAATTCCTTGCTCATTTAAAGGAGTTAAATGTGCTGCATATTTTGGCACTTGTTCGGGACAAAAATAGCGATAAGAATCTTCTTCTGCAACGGTTGTTGAGTAGATTTGACTATCAACTAAACCGAGTGCATAACAGAGAGCATAATTATGAACTATGGCTTCTGTTTCGTAAAGTCTGCCAATTTCACGGGTGGCAAAATAGAGGCTGTCATGTAGTTCTAATTTGCAGCGATAGATAATGGTCATAGTGGTGATGATGGGGTATAGATTCCCGACTTCTTTGAGAAGTCGAGAATCTGAATATTCAACTACTTAGTTTTAGCGGCTGTTTTCTTTTTGCTAATATGTTTGCTGGCATATTCTTTAGCTTCAGTATCAGCTTTTTGCAAAATTGATTTAATTCCTGCTTCGTTATTTGTGAGAGATTTAACTTCATTAATTAGCGGAATAAAAGCATCACCAATAAAGTCTGTATGCACAATAAATTCATCATTCATTAAACTCTCAATTGCACTTTTAGCAGATGTAATTACATCATCTTCATCTAAAGGATCTGGAGATTTGAGAGTATTATTTGCTTTCATTTGGTCATATATGGCTTGAGTCCAACGCAGGTTACTGGTAATTTCTCCATCAGCAAAAATCACACCGACTAATTCATTTCTAACACGACCTGTACGGGTTGTTTGTGCGCCATAGTGACGAGTTCGGAGGATGTTATTAAAAACATACAGGAAACTAGCTTCTGTGGGGTCTTTTAATGTGACAATGCTGGGGAAAAATACCTGTGGTCTAATGTGGTCTTGTTGATTAATTCTGCTAGTAACTTCACCAGCTTTAGAACCACTTTCTCCTTTAGAAGCCATTGTCCCATTTTCAAAAGGAGCATTGAGAGTAAAGGTTTCATGAGATTCATCAAAAGCAGTAATTGAAAATGCGGTATCTACCACAACTTTGGATTTTTCTGAACCAGAATCACCAATAGCAAAACCGTAAATTATACAATCAGGGTTATCCATTGCAAAAGATACGTTATATTCACATTCTTCTGCTGTCATAAATTTGTATTTCCGCAATAATTCCCGACCTACTAATCTTTCTGGTGTAGACTGTTTACGTTTGAACATGGAAAGACGGCTAATGGTGTTTTTGTCTTTAACTCCTGCTCTTACTCGTGCTTTATTTAGTTCGCTATCTGTTTGGAATAAAGGGTAAGATTCAGTAACACGAATAGTTAAAAAGTGGACATATTTTCCCATTGGTTTGTAGGGAATTTCTGTTTGAAATAATTTAGCGTCAACGGTTTTTAAGAGTGACATAATTTTCTCCTGGAAATAAATGTTTAATGGCGATGAGAGTCAATTAAATGTTAAATGAGAGCTTGAACGAGAATCCGCATTAAGGGGTCTACGTCATCAGGAACACGATAACTATCAAGTCCTTGAGTAAGATGTTTATTAATGCGATCTAGTTGTGCAAATTCCCATATTTTGCCAGTGGTAACTGAACCAATAAGGTGAGTTTGTTGTTGATTTTCTTGCCATTTATCTAGGGCAATTAATTCTGCAAAAAGCTGTGTCATACCATAATCTAAATCCTCTTTTTTAGCTTCGATTACTAAGAGGTTATTGCGATTTTTAATCAGATAATCAAAGTAACCTTGTAGTTGTTCGCTGACTTTAATTTGATATTCAATTCTCACCTGTGATTTAGTATAGTGAACTAAGTCTAAAATTATTGGAGAAATTAATACTTCTCTGCGACTTGTCTCATTGGCTAAATCAAAGTATGGAAGAATTTCATCAAGTCTTTCTTGCAATTCTTGTAATCGGTCTAGATTTTCTTGATATTGGGGTAAATTCAAACGTTTTCGAGTAAATGTATAGCCAAATTCTTGAGCAAAATCTTGAGGTGAAATGTGCATCTCAAAATATTTGCTAAAAGTATAAGACTGAGTAGAATCCAGAATAGTCATTATCTAATTTTCCTCAGTTTCAATCTCAGTAATTTCATCAGGTTCATTTTGGGGACGTGCCTTATATTCTTTATCATCTGCTAAACGATAAAGAAATTCACAGGTATCTCGAATGAGGTTTAATTGACGACCTGCTAACCGGGCGCGATCGCTCTTAAAAGACCCCTCAAAAACATCCTCTACAAAATACTTAGCAAACTCTAAAACAGCTTGTCTTTCTTCCTCCCGTTTACTCATTATCCAACGTCCTTCCGCTGTGGAAGAATGTACTCGATCCATTAATTTAACAATCTCTGCTGCTACTGCTAAAGTTAAAGTTTCCCCATCAAACACACTAGAATCTGCTTTAAGAATAGTATCCGCAGCGATATCAATGGGTTTTAAAACAGCATTAGCTTTAGCATTAAACCTTTTATTGGCTCGATAAAAACGGCGATAAAGTTCCGTTAAATTTTGAGGATGATTCAAAGTTGATCTTGCTTCCACAATTAATTTCTCCTGAGTAGAATTAAATTTTGCATAAGGGTCAAAACAAGGGTAAAAATGATAGGTGTAAAGTTTGATTTTATCAATTCTTGCTGTCTCAAGTTTTTGATTACGCACCCATTTATTAAGATAAGCAAAGACATGAAGCGGACTGGTTTCAAAATCCTTTGCTAATTCCGTAAATTTCCCCCAATTAGCATCATAGCCAGTTTTACCTTGCTTTGCATTGACATCTAAATGAATGGCATAAGCAGCAGTTAAAACATTTAAGGGTGCCGGATATTGAATACCGTACTCTTCCCAACCTTCTAAAATGTAATCAAGGCGAAATCTATCTCTTTTTACTAAAGTACGGAAAGCATGAGGCGCACTATCAAGAAAAATGGTTTCTTCAAATTCTGCACCATCATTAAATGGGGGAATAGGAGACTCAGAAACCACAGTTTTCACATCTAAAATCATGGGAAAAGCGAAGGCTAACCAACTCGGCATTACCCAAGATTCTGTATCAGTGCTGTCTCTTCCTGGTGGTAAGGCCATGAAGTAAAATGTTAAAGGTTGATCTTCAGGATAGGAAAGTTTAAATGTGCGGTCTTTTTCACTATCTAAATTTTCATCAATTAAGAAACTATCCACACTTTGATAATTTTCTTTACCCAAATCAACCTGTAAATCTTTACTGATGAAATGATTACGGATGCTAGTATCAAAGCGAGTTTGAGCAATATTCATGTAAGCTTTTCGTAAAAACTTATTAGTTTCTGGGGTAAAGTAATAAGTTGGATAAAAATAGAGATAGCGATATTTACCATCTTCAAATCTTTTACCCACAGCTTGAGTTTGATTCATTAATATTTGTCTGAGCATCATTTCCACACCTGCAATACTAGAAATATTGCGTTTAGCGTTAGAACCGCCTAACATTTGTTTATTTGTATAAACTTGAGGTGTAAATAAAACTGCTGATTCCATCTGTTCAGTGACAGTATAAGCTGAATGAGAAATTGAGCAAATTAATTGTTTACCCTTGCCTGGTTTTTTGGCAGCATTATAATTACTCAGTTCGTTGATAAAATTATCAATTTCAGTGGTGACAGATGTGGATTGATTAGTATTAGGTAACATGATCACTCTTGATACCCACAACCTTAAATCATCCCAACCGTCAGGTAATTGATATTGTGCCAGAATTGGGTAAATTAAATCTGTCAAGTAATAAATTACCTGTTGACAATTTTCGCGGACATCTTCAATACCTGGATGTTTTTCCAGATATTTAGCCGCTAGATAATACCATTCATAAGGTACACCTCCTGTATTACCTTTTAATTTTTGTTCTTTCAAACTTTCATTGATACGTTGAATTTCTCTAACTTGCGGTAAATATTCTGTTAAATTCCAAAGTTCAGCAACTTTATGAGTTAAATCAAAATCTGGAACTTCTGGTAATTTCTTATCTTTTTTTCTCGCAGTTTCGATTTTTTCAACGGTTTCTTGCCAAATTTTACGAGTAATTAGATCTCCAAATTCGGCAATTTGATCAATGCGAATATCATCATCAAAATTAAAATCATAATCAATGGATAAAACATTTTGTTTTTGAAACTTAACTAAATTTTCACTGCGACTTTTACCAACAGATGTTTTACCAGTATTTAAAATGCGTAAACTAGCATCTAACGCAACTTGCATTAAACCGGGAGAATCAAAAAATAGATTGTAATATTCAGCATATTTCATTCCTTTTCCATCTCTACCAAATCCCGTTTGTCTAAGTTTTAGTTGACCTGCACAAAGGGATTTAATCTTATTAACTACCAGATTTGGTAAAGTTTCTGGAGAGATAGGAGGAGCATCACGCAACCCTAGATAAATTACCCCGGTTGGTAGATACAACAAAGGTTCATAATATCTATTTTCTGCGGTATTTAAGTTAGTATGAGCTTCAATTACAGCATTATTAACAACGTTGGTTAAAACACCTCTATTTTCGGCAATGTGATGATATGTAAATTTTAATTTACCATCACTAAGACTGTGAATAATTTCATTTAATGCCCTATTTTCTGCATCTTGAGGATGTTTGATAATTGAAGAAAGTAAATCAGCTAAACGAGTTAAATTACATAAAGCGCGAATAGTGCGATCTTTAAGAACAGGATTTAACCCAAATTCTGAAAAATTCCAGTTGGTATCCCAACGACTTTGGGCATTATAGGCCATGCACAATAAATCATCAATATATTCTTGATACTCTTGAGAATTATCTGGATTGATAAATTTATCAATTCCTAATTGTTTAACTTTCTCATCAATAATTTTTCTATGTTCATCTAAAGGTAATTTGCGACATTCTTCTGGTGCATCTGGGAATTTTTCAAAGTCATGTAAAATGAAACCAGCAATTACTAAACGTCGTTCTTTATCTTTAACTACTCGTTTAATTGTGGTATCCAGTTTTTCTAACCTTTGTTCAATTAAATTAGCTGGAAATAAACCATTAAGCAAGTGGGTATTTAAAGATTGATCAGCCGCGTTATCTCGTCTAACTTTTGTTTTACCTTCTGCTGCTCGTTTTTCGTCAATTTCATCAAAGAATTTACCACCTTTGGCAGTGACACCAATAGTGATTTTGAGCAGATTGGGTAATACATATTCGGCAAAATCTGTCATTACTTGATCATTAAAATTTTGCGATTGTATGGCTTCTTTTAATAGTTTAAGTGTGAGTAATTGTCCTTTGGTTTCAATTGTTCTATCTCCATCACCATCAAAACCAAAATCACCTGATAACCAATTATCGTCTGAGGTTTCAGAATTAGCGTTATCTACTATTTCTAACAGTGATAATTGTTTAAATTCGTCTGTCTTTTTACTTTTTTTAGCCATTGTTTTTTGCCAATCAAATTAAATAAGAGTTGATTTTTATGATGTGTTTTATGCAAATCCTTCTAGTAGTTTAGCAACTTGTTCAGGATCAGGAAGTTGATTTTTTAGTTCTTGTGGTAATTGAGAAACTATTTGATAAGTGGCTACACCAATTGGTTTATTATAATCTTTAAGTGCGT
Source organism: Dolichospermum sp. FACHB-1250 (assembly GCF_014696335.1). Classification (NCBI taxonomy): domain Bacteria; kingdom Bacillati; phylum Cyanobacteriota; class Cyanophyceae; order Nostocales; family Aphanizomenonaceae; genus Dolichospermum; species Dolichospermum sp. FACHB-1250. The sequence goes on along the minus strand of NZ_JACJPZ010000016.1, from coordinate 56,899 downwards.
ATTCTACAATAGTTCTTTGTTTAGATTTACAAAGAATAATTCCAATAGAAGGATTTTCATCTGGAAGTTTCACCTTATCATCTAAAACCGATAGATAAAATTGCATTTTACCAACATATTCAGGTAAAAATTTTCCAATTTTTAATTCTATTGCTACTAAACACTTTAAACGGCGATGATATAATAGAATATCTATAAAATATTCCTCATCATCAACTTCTAAGCGATATTGACTATCAACAAAAGTAAATATACCGCCCATTTCCTGTAAAAATGGTTTAACTTTTGCTAAAATTGCTTCTTCTAATTGTCGTTCGCTATGTTCATCAGCTAATTCTAAAAAATCAAATGTATATTCATCTTTAACCGCTAGTTTTAATTGATTACGTATTTCTGATGAAATATTTTGATCAAAATTAGTTTGATTCAGGAGAGTTTTTTCATAAGTTTGGTTTTCAATTTGGTGAATTAAAACATTTTTTGTCCAGCCAAATTTACGAGTCATTTTCATATAAAATTCTCGATCTAAATCATCTTTACACTTTTCTAAAATGACTATATTGTGAGTCCATCCAATTTCTGCCACCAATGGTGTCAGTTTTTCTTTAGAGTGGTAAGCTAGATAAAAATCTCGCATTCTCCAAATATTTCGCGCTGAAAAACCACTAATACCAGGAAATTCTGTTTGTAAGTCTTTTGATAACTGTTCAACTACAGATTTACCCCAGTTAGAATTTTGTTGTTTGATAAAAATCATCTGACCAATATCCCAATATAAGTTAATCATTTCTCGATTAACTGCTTTTAGTGCTTCATATTGGCCGGAACGAATTCGTTGTTTTACTTCCATAAGTAGATGTATGTAATTATCAGAAATTGGGTTATTCATAACTACAATGTTTTAATTAGCTGCGTAGACTAAACAGGCTTGTATATCTTCCCTTTCTAACCAGGGATATGCTTCTAATAAGGTTTCGGTAGTATCACCTGCTGCTAACATTCCTAAAATGTGTTCTACAGCTAGACGACGACCACGAATTATTGGTTTACCGCCAAAGATTTGGGGGTTAAATGTGATTCTTTCTAGTAATGTTTGTTCTTTCATAATTTAGGTATGTCGAAACCTTAAACAACCCATATCTCATCTCCTTTGCTTTTAAATGTATAAGCAAGCGTATCTAATAGCAGTGCCGATTGACCAAAAGCTATAGCATAAGGACTACTAGCATCATTAATACTGTATTGGTCACTAATGGGATAAATTTGAAAGTGCATAGGCAATCTTAACCGCATTCGCACTTCAGCAACTGGACGACGAATAACATAACAAACTAAACCCTCTTTTTTCAGTTTTTTATTAATTTGGCCTATCCAAGTGTTATCCGGTTGCCATACTCCCACCTCCGTTAAAACCTGTACTTTCCAAGCGTCTGCTATGGGTTGCAAGTCTCCAGAGTAGGTAAATTTCCAGTTTAACCGCTCTTCACGGTAAGCTTTCAACTTGATAAATGCTAGACAATGGGCAAATCTACCTTTTGCTATGGGTTGTCCAGTGCGTGCGGCGGTTTCTTTTAATGTCCGCATGAATCCCGCTTCTGTCCACATTTCAATGTCTAAGTTGCTTAAAATTCCTGGTAAATCATAGGTTTTAAATCTCTCACTTTCATTAGTTTCTGTTAAATCATATAACCCACATTGCAAAGGACTAGAGCCGCGAAAACTTGCTGCATCTTCCGCAATGGGATTTCCTGATCTACCTGATTTTTCTCGCCATTCTTTAGCCCATTTTTGAATATGTCCTGCTTGAAATTTTAAACTGGTATTAAATACTTTTTCACAAACTGTTTGAAACTTTTCTCGACTTTGGGTATATTGTTGTTTAATAGTGCGATCGCTTAACTTCACACACAACCAAAAAGACTGTACAGCGCCCCATTGGCGATAATATCCATGAAAATCATTAATTTTTCGATATTGTTCTTTGATTGTTTGTTGTAAAAATGGGCGATCATAAATATGATCCGCTTGTAATGGTGGTGAATCTGTTTCAAATAAACGCTCAACTAAAAAGTTAGGAATTAAAGCATAAGCTGTATAATTCTCAAATTTAATCTCTTGACCATTTCTTTCATATCCATCATGTCTTCCTAATCTTCCCAAACGTTGAATAAAGTTACCAGAATCAGAGGATTCAAAAATTAAAAAATTAATCTTAAAATCAACTCCTACATCAATTGTACTTGTACCTAAAACTAAATCAGCCGCTAAACTTAATTCTTTTTCCCCTTTACTTGATAAACCTGTATTTTCTCCCACTGTCAAATTATAAGGTTGTAAAATTTCCTGAAAAAATGGCGTTAGTCGTTTCACTGACGCAATGGAATTAAGAATAATTGCCCCTTTACTTCCTGGATATTCCTGAAATTGAGAGATAATGACATTACTATTTGCTTTTAACCAAGTTTCCGCAGCTTTAAAACTCGGTTCTAAAGGCATAAAATTGAGTGTAATTACTTGTGTTACCTGTCGCCAATTTTGGTTTTGAAGTTGTACTTCTTGTTCTGGATGAGCAGGAAATTGATATTTATTTTCTGCTAGAGGATTTATCTCTTTACACCGAAATCCGGCTATTTCTAATTTGCTAATTAAATCTTGATCTGGTGTAGCTGAAAGAAAGAGAAACTTTTTGCGGCGGTTTGTACAATGAATTAATAGCATTGTATTAATTACGCTGGCAATTTGCGGAGCTGCAAAAACATGAAATTCATCAAAAATAAATACATCAAAGTCTTTATCAATTTTATTCCATAATTTATCAGGACTATCACCAGTAATTAAATAATTACTGCGATGTAAATAATGGAAAATATCAGGATTAGTTAATAATACTTCTCTTTGACTAGAAAGTGTTAAAATTGCTGCCCCTTTTTTTAATGCTTCATTTTCTGCATAAATTTCTAAATCTGCACCGCTTAATTTAACTATGCGCGGTTGATTCTCTGGTTGAAATATATCAATATATCCTTTGATTTGGGTTTCTTGATCTCTTGCTAATTCATTGGTTGGGTAAAGTCCAATGGCACAAAATTCACCTTGGAGAACTTGTAAATAAGCAGCTAAACTTTTACCATCTCCTGTCATTGCAGTGTTAAAAACTACCTCAATATTGGGATCTCTTAATGCTTTTAATGTTTCTAATTGATGCCAAGATAAAGACCAACTATCTGGTAATTTTACTCCATCTGGTGTGGGGACAGTTTGCGAATAAACAGGTTTGAGTTGAATACTGTAATTTTCTAACATACCTTAATTAATAACTCTTGTGAATTGATGGTTGCTTGATATTCTGTAATCGTCAGAGTATTTTTTTGCATTTGATTTGAGTTCACATATTGGATCAATCGAAATTCGAGATAGTAAATTATTGGTACTCATTTCTGCTATTTCCTATTTAGTCCTTTTTACTATTTTATTTTTGGTAATTCATTGAGACAATTAAAAACTGTCCGTAACTTATTGCTAAAATCTAGCATAACAGCCACAATAAAAATTGACAAGCGAAAACAAGTATAAAGTATACGGACACTTTCCATGAGTCGAAAAGGTCAATCTATTACCCTGTCAGTATCAGAGCGTGATAAAGCGCAACTAGAAGTGATCGCTCTCCAATTTGGGATGAAGTGGGGAGATGATCCCAATATCTCCAAACTGATCAAGGCCATAGCTCAACATGAATTAATAGTTAGTAAAAATAATGACTGGCAAGATTCACGTATCCGTGCCTTACACCGTTGTATAAGTGCATTAACGGACATCGGACAAAATGAACAAGCGGAAATTATCGCTAATTTGCTACTAGCACGCGGTGAATTATCCATACCTTTACGGAAAGAAATAGAAGGTTTTTTAAATAACTCCCGTCCATCTTGGCGGTTACAAATAGATCACTATATCTTACGTCAACAACCCTTTCAACTTGCTTATCAAGATGCGGCAGAAAGAGTAGTTAATTTTACTGTACGTTATGCCAAAATCACACCCTATGAAAAACGCCAATACCTTGACTGTTGGTGTGAAGAAACAGAAGGAAACTCTGACATACCAGAACTACAACATAATTGGTGTTTCCGTTTAGATAGAATTAACGAAGCAGCAATTACGGAAATTACTGGACAATGGCATTCTAACCTAGATCAAATAGATGTAGAAATGCACATATTAAATAAGTTAGCGTTTGCCTATCAACCTAAACCAGAGGATAAAATAGTGGAATGGATACCAGATCAACCACAGGTCAAAAAAGTAATTAGAAGAATATCAAATACATTCTGGTTTATTCGGGAAATTATGCAATATTCGTCTGAATGTATTGTAGTTTCACCGGAGGATGTGCGATCGCGTATTAAAGGAAACCTCATCAAGCTATGTCAAAATTATGACCTAACTGCATCACTCACCAGTTAAGATCATTATAGGTAATAGCCGAGGATTTACAAATACCTTGCACTACGGCGAAAACCCATATTAAATTAGCACATTGGATGGTTGAAGATACGCAATCCTATGATCAGTTTTCATGATGATTGATTGTTAACTCATTCATAGGAAGTGATAACAGAAACAATAAACTCAAAACCCCGAAAAAATTTATTTTTTGGTATTGACAAAGAAATTTGAATATGTTATCCTTATTTTGATAAGGAAGAACTATTTTACTGTTATTGAATTAATAAAACACAGAGTCCCCGACTTGTTCAAAAAATCGGGGATATTTGTATTGAGAGTTAGACTTTTAAGAGGTTGTCAGTTGGTCCGTCCTTCTTCAAAGCTAACCGGGCTAATCCATAACAAAGTAGGGCATTGACAAGAAGGAAGATTCGTGATAGATGAATATTTGCTAAACCCCAAACAGTAGGACTATAAATAGCGGTAACTGTTAAACAAGCTGCTATACCTAAAGTTGAACCAATAGCAAACCATTTCCCAGTAGGATGTCCTAAAAATAAGGCTATCAACACAAAGGGAATTAAGACACTGGCAAAAAGAGGATTTAATGAGTCTGTTCCCTGTAAAGTGTTTCCTAGTTCGGGAATGGAACTACCTAAAAGCCGGAAAGGCCATTGGGGAAGGTCAAAGATATAAATTCCTTTGAGGAAAAATAAGCCAGAACTACCAAAAATCAAACCACTGGATAAAGACCAACTCCAAGCGAAGGGAAAATAAACCCGTAAAAACCAAGCCAGGAGATAAGAACCTATCACCATGAGTATTTTAGGCAATAAAGCGATCGCACCGCCATCTATCCAAAAACCAGGATTTAGATAGCCGTTTTCTCGCAACCACCGGAAAAAGTCAGGAACGCTAATTATACCATCACTAGCTAATTTAACCGCTGCTTCGGCGTTAAGTTGTCCAGCCCCATAATAGTTTAAACCATCATCTTGAATAACTCTCGCTGACTGCTGGAGAACCTGTAAAATTTCATTGGGTTCTTTAATTCCCAAAGCTTTAATTAATGCAGCTACACCCGCAACGTGGGGAGAAGCCATACTTGTTCCTTGCAGTCCGAGAAATAGACCTTCACCCTCTTCGTTAATGGTTTCTTGGAGAATTGTCCCAGTTTCACTACCACCAGGGGCGGAAATGTCCACACCTGCACCATAATTAGAATAAGATGCTCTTTCACCGTCAGGACCAAAGGCCGCAACACCGATAACATGAGGATAACGGGCAGGATAACTAACGCCATTAGTGTTTTCATTCCCAGCGGCGGCTATAATAGTTACACCTTTATTATGAGCGTAATTAATCGCCTCTGCCATAAGTTGGCTTTCTCCACCACCACCTAAGCTCATATTAATTACATCTGCACCATTATCAGCAGCAAATTTGATAGCTTCAGCAATATCGGCTACTGTTCCTGCACCGTCAGCATTTAATACTTTTAGGGGCATAAGATTGGCTTCGTAAGCTACTCCCGCTACACCATAACTGTTATTAGTAGACTGGGCAACTGTACCAGCGACATGAGTTCCATGTCCATTGTCGTCTTGGGTTTGTTCTGTATCATTGACAAAATCATAGCCTTTGACAAATTTGGTTTCATGTAAATCACGGACTTTGGTAATACCAGTATCAATGACAGCAACAGTGATACCACTACCTTTAGTGCGTGTCCAAGCAGATTCTATACCGATTTTGTGCAAATTCCACTGTTTGCTATAATATTGATCATTGGGACCAATTAAAGAGGAATTTGGTTCTTTGTCGTTTTCTGGTGGTAGAATTTCCCCTAAGCGGGTGGTTTTATCTGTAGGTACAGTTTTGTAAATGTAATTGGGTTCGATAAATTCCGTAACTTTGACCAATGGGGATTTTTTTAAATCTGTGATTCTTTGGCGATCGCCTTTGATAATATATACATGATCTGCTGCTGAATATTTATTATCCAATTGGGGTGTAACATGATATTGTTGAGCGATCGCTTGTAAATCCTTTTGAATGAGATTTTCTGCTATATCTTCCCGAAAATCCAGTAAAATTGTCTCAAATTCGCCTTTAACTGCGAGTCCCTGAAAATGTAGAAATCCAAACACCGCAGTAGTCAGTCCCACAAAGAACAAGCAGAATAATATAAGTTTTTTCATATCCGCTGATCACCGCTTCTTGTCAGTTTGTTCACTACGATAACTCATATTATGGTATTTTTGGGAAAATTTAGGCTATAGTTGCTGACAGGTAACGGGGTGAAATGTTTCTGGTTTTGGTGCATAGGGTGGTGAAAATTAATCGTTTGACATCAATTCCATGAATAATAGTCTAGACTAAATAATAAGAAAAATCACACAAATCACAGAAATCAAAGTATGGAACGTGGTCTTTTATGGTTGCCTTTGTTAGTAGCATTTTTCTGGTTAGCGTGGCAAGGTTCACAGGAATATCAGAAACTTGAAGCTTATCGGATTTGGGCTGAAGAATTTGAACGAGCTAAATATGATATTTATGCTGTATTAGCTCAAAAAGGTAATGATATTACTTGGGGAAAACCAACAACTAAAGGACCAATTGCATTAGAAACTTTTTCTTTATTAGATGTTAAGGAAATTCGCTTTTTAGTGAATGGTAATGTGGTAGATATGGAAAATCCTCCGCAAAAAGGTAGAAAAATTGAATTGCAGTTTTTATTAACTAGTGATAAATCAATTTGTGTTCCTTTTACAGAAGTTCCCCTGGCCGCAAAATGGGGTAAATTTTTGCAAAGAACATTAGATACAGCAAGTTTAGCTTGAGTGAGGTAAACTTTATGCGGGCAAGATGCCCGCACCACAAGAGTTTTATTATTAATATTTGTACTTCATAATACCAGGAACTGCTTATGCGGGCAAGATGCCCGCACCACAAGAGTTTTATCATTAATATTTGTACTTCATAATACTGGGAACTACTGTATCTGTTGAAAATTAAATGTGGGTGTTTTGAAACCCACGCAGGTGGGTTTTGCCTGTGTAGACGCGATTTCTAATCGCTTGAATGATGAACTTTAATAAATAACTGTTCCTAAACAATCTTTGATAAAATCAATAATGATCTTAAAATCAACAAAATCATTAGCCTGTTTTCTTTGTTCACATATCCATGTACAAAATTTCTTTTTTTGAAATTCTTGAAATTTTTCCCCATAACTTCTAGATTTGGTTTTCCATGAATAAAATTCTTCTGTAAATAAATGATCAGGAAATAGGTTTTCTATACCTTTTTTCACGTTTCGATTCTTTTGTTCAGGTATTGTCCTAATTTTCAATTTATCATGGTCTTCATTAGGTTTATGAGTATCACAATCATATAATAGTAATACTTTTCTAGTTAAGAATTTAGGGTTAGAAAGTAAAACATCTCTGGTATTTTTCAAACCACCATCACCAGTATTGATACTTTCACCTTTACCTATAGAAGCACCTACCCATTCAATATCAACTTGTGCTAAAATTTCCTTTTCTCCTAGTAATTCTAAGGCAGTTTTAATATAAATTGGATCAGTTTCTCCCTCTGTTAAAACTAGAGGTTTAGTACCTTTTTCTACAGTAGCTTGGACTTCATCTTTAACAGAATTTATTTTTTTACAATAGTCATAAAACATTCTTTGACCATGAACAGACATCAGATAACTACAGTAGTCTTCCCAAACTTGAACAGACCAATGATCTAGTGTTTCTCGAAGGTATTTATAAGTAGGATTTTCTGAGCCATAACGATATTTTAAAAACTCATCAGGATAACTACGATCTGTATATGTACAAGCAGGTATATTATGACGTGCCATTATTCTTAATAAAGCAATTCCCTCTCCTTCCGACATTCTCAGGTGTTGAATGTCATAAGATAAATGAGCAGGATTAGAAGAATCTGCAACAACAATAATACAAAATCCTAAATATAAAGGATTAGGATTATTATATTCTCCTTTAAAATACCCTTTTTCAAACCCATCAATAATACTTTGTGCTTGATTGTCTTCTCTAAGATTATCAGTCCACCAATCAGGAATTTTTTGTGTATCATTAAATCCACGACCACACATGACCCAAAAACTACCTACAATATTTTTGGGATATTCTTCAAGTAATGATATTGCTCTTATCCAATTAGCCATACCAATTTCAGGTAAATGCACTGTCATTTTTAAATGTCCTGGTAAAAATAAAAATGTGATTTTATTCTATTAAACAACAAAATCAAACAAATAATGCGCCATTTCTAATTTAGAACAAGTGGGAATTTCCACCTCTCTCCCTTCTTTATCTAAAAACACCGCTTGATTATGATCACTCCCAAAACCACTATCAACTTGATCAATAGGATTTGCGACAATTGCATCTAATTTCTTTTTTTGCAATTTTTCCCGCGCTGGCTTGACAATATCCCCGGTTTGTGCTGCAAAACCAATTAAGTATTGATGGGGTTGTTTACGGTTGCCAATTTCCGCGACAATATCCGGTACTGGTATCAATGGTAAATTTTCGGGGAGCGATCGCTTGGGCAATTTTTCGGTACTATAATCTCTAGGTTTGACATCTGCAACGGCCGCTGACATAATAATTATATCTGCGTTGAGTAACTGATTTAACATGACTTGCTGCATCTCTTCTGAGGTAATTACGGGAATTGCTTCTACTCCTAAAGGGACTTCCCAACTTGCTGGACAATGTACCAATATTACTTTTGCACCTCGGTGTAGTGCAGCCTGTGCCAATGCTAAACCCATTTTACCAGTTGAGGGATTGCCAATAAATCGCACCGGATCTAAATATTCTCGCGTTCCCCCAGCACTGATTAAAACCTCTTTCCCCGCTAAATCTCTCTTGCCTTGGGTGTATAATAAGGATTGAATATAAATAAATATTTCTGCGGCTTCTGCCATTCTACCAGCACCAATGCGATCGCAAGCCAACAACCCGGAACCAGTTTCCATACCATAAAATCTGCTATCTGTCAATAGATGCTGCCAATTTCTTTGTACTGCTACCTGTTCCCACATATCTGTATTCATTGCTGGTGCTAACAATACGGGACAAGTAGAAGCGAGAATAGTATTTGTTAATAAATTATCTGCCATTCCATAAGCTAACTTAGCCAAAGTATTAGCAGTTAAAGGCGCGATAACAATTAAATCAGCCCATTCACCCAATTCGATATGTAATGGACGACTATAAATTGGCTGCCAAAAATCATCATCTGTATAAGCTTGATGGCGCGATAAAGTTGCTAAAGTTAAAGGAGTGATAAATTCTTGGGCAGATTTAGTGAGAATAACTCGCACTTCTACCCCAGACTTAAACAGTGTAGAAACCAACTCACAAACCTTATAGGCGGCGATACCACCGCCTACAGCAATGAGGACTCGTTTGGATTTAAAATTAGGAGATGATGGCATTTTCGGATAATATCTCAATTACTTGAGATTTTAAAACGTTCTACCAATCTAAAATCCAAAATCTAAAATCTAAAATTTTTAGCCTTCGTCGTAGGGTTCTAAATCTAAGAGGTGAATATAGGCTTCAACTAACTCTGGACGCTGGAAAGCAATTGCCCGCAGTAGATGCCAATCATTTAAACCCTCAAAAGCATGACTATAATTATCTAATTCCAGACGTGTAGCCAAATCTTGTACCTCTGTCGCTGTCATAGCAGAAATTTCTGTTTTGGAAATGCTTAGAGTTTTCATAATGCTTGCCCCTCCCTTTTGCAGCACTTACATTCAGCTTAGGGTGGAGTTGCTTCCACCTGATCTATCTTACTCATTAACGAGCATTAAATTTGTAAAAATTTTTCTGATTTTTCCAGAATTTGCAAAATTTTTGTAACTAGAGTTAACCAATTGTCTTGACAACAAAGGTTCTTAGTGCTTCTAACATTGGTAAATTAATTTCATGTCCCATTTCAAATTCATGGTACTCTACTGCTACCCCTAGAGATTTTGCCATGTCTCTGGACTTAATGGCCGCTTGTAGGGGAACTACTTCATCCTTTGTTCCGTGCATGATTAGCGTAGGTGGAAAACTGCCTGGATTAAGCGTTGCTACGCTAGGATGTGGATATCCACTCATCACAACTAAACCAGCCAATGGTAAGCTTAATCCTACATCTAAAGTCATTGCCCCACCTTGAGAAAATCCACTCAAAATTGTGCGTGATAAAGGTATGCCTGTATTAGTTTCTAAAGATTGCAACCAATCTATGAGTAGTTGTTTGCTTTCTGCTAATCCAGCATACATATTTTCTGTCCGCAAGTCATACCATGCCCTACCTGTGTCAGCATGAGGATAGGGATAGGGAGCATTTGGTAGTAAAAATTCGTAATCTGGTAAATTGATATAAGGAATCAAAGATGCCACATCTTGAGCATTTGCACCCCAACCATGTAAAGTAACGATTAAGGCTTTTGGTGTTTGTTTCGCTGGTGGAGAAACCCTAATAAAATCTAATACTGGAGTCATGGATAATTGAGTCAAGAATCAACGTCTATCCAGTATACTGCTGATCTAGGCCGCATTTCTGACCACTCTTTAGGTAAAATACTCTTCTGTTTGTAATTTAGTCTAAAGGAATCTGGGGAATTATGGCGCGTTTAGCCCTGCTGAGTGTATCTAATAAAACTGGTATTGGGGATTTAGCCCGGAGTTTGGTTGAAGAATTTGGCTTTGATATCATCAGTAGTGGGGGAACAGCCAAAACCCTCAAAGATGCAGGAATACCAGTTACTAAGGTTTCTGATTATACAGGTTCGCCAGAAATTTTAGGCGGCCGGGTGAAAACTCTTCATCCTCGCATTCATGGCGGTATTTTAGCACGGCGGGATATCCAAGAGGATATCATAGACCTGGAAAATAACCAAATTCGACCCATTGATTTGGTGGTGGTTAATCTTTATCCGTTTACGGAAACCATTGCTAAACCGGGTGTTACCTTAGCTGACGCTGTGGAACAAATTGATATTGGGGGTCCGGCAATGTTAAGGGCTGCTGCTAAAAATTACGCCCATTTAACGGTATTATGCGATCCTGCTCAATATGGGGAGTATTTACAAGAATTACGCCAAAATGAAGTAGTTTCTTTAGAGTTTCGCCAAAAATGCGCTTTAAAGGGCTTTTCCCACACTGCTAGTTATGATCATGCCATAGCATCTTATTTAGCTGGTACGCAAACACAAGAATTTACTCTTTCTGGGACACAAATTCAATCTTTACGCTATGGGGAAAATCCCCACCAACCGGCAGCCTGGTATCAAACTGGCAGTGAAGCCACAGGTTGGGCAGCGGCCACTAAACTGCAAGGGAAGGAACTCAGCTATAATAATTTGGTAGATTTGGAAGCCGCACGGCGGATAATTGCTGAGTTTACCGATAGTCCGGCAGCGACAATTATTAAACATACTAACCCCTGTGGAACTGCGGAAGCAACCAACATTTTCGATGCTTATCAAAAGGCTTTTAATGCCGATTCTACTTCGGCTTTTGGGGGAATTGTGGCTTTAAATCGTCCTCTTGATGCGGCAACGGCAACGGAGTTAACAAAGACATTCTTAGAATGCGTAGTTGTTCCCGGTTGTGACGCAGCAGCCCAAGAGATATTAACTAAAAAGGGCAATGTCCGCCTTTTGATTTTACCAGACTTGTTGACTGGACCGAAAGAAACTGTAAAAGCGATCGCTGGTGGGTTTTTAGTCCAATCTGCTGATGATATCATTGCTGATCCTACTCAATGGCAAGTTGTCACCGAACGTCAACCTACTCCCCAGGAGTTAGGGGAATTATTATTTGCTTGGAAGGTGTGTAAGCACGTCAAGTCAAATGCTATTGTAATTACAAGCGATCGCACTACATTAGGTATTGGTGCTGGACAAATGAACCGCGTCGGTTCAACAAAAATCGCTATTGCCCAAGCCGGAGAAAAAGCCCAAGGTGCATTTTTAGCCAGTGACGGTTTCTTCCCCTTCGATGATACCATTCGCGCTGCCGCTGCTGCTGGCATTACTGCCATTGTCCAGCCGGGGGGAAGTCTTCGAGATAAAGATTCTATCAAGGCCGCTAATGAACTAGGCTTACTCATGGTAATGACTGGTGTCCGGCACTTTTTACATTAGTTTTACCTTGGAAAAACAATTTCCAAAATTGTTGTCTAAGGTACTTGCCATTTAATTGAAATAGTGATAAGTTATATTTGTGTGTGAGGAGAAAACTCAAAAAGCGTCTGGGGTGGAAACACGGCAACACTCCTGGACGCTTTTTGATTTTAATTTTATTTCATTTCCAAAATTTTCTTGTAGCAAATAATCAGCAAGAGAGTAGAGCAATTACAGCGATTTTTCTGGTAAATGAACCACGGTTTTTGTTTCGCGCAATCTCTCTTAGAGATCCCTAAGGGTAGGCGCAAAGTAGGAAAGGCGCAAAGGAAGAAGGTAATTAAAGTGTGGTTTAAATCGCAGAAAACTGCTGTAATCTCTTGTAATCTATCGCGTTGGCATTGTGAAAATCGTACTCAGAAATTATAGGGTGTTTCAGACTCAATAAGTGAGAAAAGATGGACAAAATTTCATATCTGACTCACCCTAATAATCAGTATTATTAAATATAATTTTTATATGTATCGTTTCCCAGTCTAATGAAGTACACACCAATTTATTCCTTGTTCCCTGTTCCCTGTATCCGATAATTAGTATTATTAAATACTGTTTTTATATTTTATATATGCGTTTATTATTAGTTGAAGATGAACATGATTTAGCAATGAGTATTCATCATGCTCTTACCCAATGTAATTATGTATTAGATTGGGTGGAAGATGGAGAGACTGCTTGGGATTATTTACGGACAATACCACTAAGATATGAAATTGCGATTTTAGATTGGATGTTACCAAAGTTGTCAGGATTGGAATTGTGTAAAAGATTAAGAGCGCAAAAAAATCAATTACCAATTATGTTATTAACAGCTAGAGATAGCATGAATGATCGTGTTACGGGTTTAGATGCGGGTGCAGATGATTATCTTGTTAAGCCTTTTGGGATGGAAGAATTATTGGCGCGGGTAAGAGCATTACAGAGAAGATTACCAAATTTTCAACCACCGCAATTACAAATAGGTTCATTAATGTTAGATTATAGTAATTTTTCAGTTGTGAATTTAGAAGCGGAAAATTCTTCACCAATTATTCTCACAGCTAAAGAATTTCAACTTTTAGAATATTTTATGCAACATCCTCAACAAATACTAACTCATGAACAAATTCGCGCTAGATTGTGGGATTTTGAAAGTGATACTGTGAGTAATGTTGTTGCTGCACAAGTAAGATTACTAAGACGTAAATTATCAGAATGTGGTTTTTCTAAAGCAATTGAAACTATCCGAGGTTTTGGTTATCGTTTTTCTGCATAGTTGAGATCCCCGACTTCTTTTTTATTTTGTCAATAAGTTATCAATTAATGCCAGAAATCAGGGATCTTGTATTTATAGAATCTAAAATCAGATGTATAATAATTCACTATTCAATTATTCTCGGTTAAAATTAGCCATTACCTATGCTGGTGTGATGGGAACAACCTTATTAATATGTGGCTATATGGCTCATATTCTTATGGTACAAGCTTTTACTCGCACAGTTGATCGAGAATTAGAAGTTTTTGGTAAGGTATTTGAAGATCAATTAAAAACAGAGTTAAAAATTCCTGGAGAATTATCTATTACTACTCAGAAATCTTTGCCAGGAATTTGTTTTAAACAACAATCTTGTTTACCTATTAAATCAGAATCAGAGTTACTGGGGTTATTGGCAGAAGGATATTATCTCAGATTTTTAACACCAACAGGAGAAGCAATTGCCGCAATTGGTAATAATTCCGATGAATTTCCTGATAATATTTACCTCAATCATTCTTATGATATCAAAAATCGTGATGGTGAACTATATCATTTACATTTAATGCCCTTAAAAATCAACAATAATCAATTGTGGGGATATTTACAAGTTGGACGAACTGTACAAAGATTAAATGATTATATGAATAGCTTACATTGGTTATTAGGATTGGGTATTCCCTCTTCTATGATCATTATTGGTGGTGCAGGTTGGTGGTTAGCAGGTTTAGCTATGCAGCCCATTGAAAAATCATATCAACAATTACAACAATTTACCGCTGATGCGGCACATGAATTAAGAACTCCTATTACATCTTTACAAACCATTGTCGAAACAAATTCAATTAACCCAGAAACTCAAAAAGCACTGGAGAGACAAATTAAAAGATTAGTAACCTTAATACAGGATTTGTTATTATTATCTAGACTAGAAGGTGGATTGCAAGAAGCCAAATTACAACAAATTTGTTTAAATGATTTAGTTGCAGATGTAGAAGAAGAATTAATGCCAATAGCTATAGATGCACAAGTTTTATTATCTAGTCACATTCCTGATCAATCTGATTTTTATATTCAAGGTAATGAAAGTCAAATTTATCGAATGTTGTTGAATTTAGTTAGTAATGCCATTAAATACACTCCTGCATCTGGGGAAGTAAATATTCATCTGACAACTAATGATCATCAAGGTGTAATTACTATCAAAGATACAGGTATTGGTATTCCTAATTCTGATCTTCCCCACATTTTTGAGCGCTTTTATCGAGTTAATGCAGATCGTTCTCGCAATACTGGTGGTTCGGGATTAGGTTTGGCTATTACTTTGGCTATTGTCCAAACTCATAAAGGCAAATTAGAAGTACAAAGTCATGTAAATAAGGGCAGTACATTTACTGTGATTTTGCCGCTCGTTTCCAAATTAAACAGGTAACTTCAACTAACATAGATGTAATCATAGCCATAGCGGCAGATATTGCCCCATTCATGCCTTTGTTAATAGCTAAAGTAGCAATTATTAATAAAGTTGCTGTTCCTAACCAAGTAGATAGATTGACGTGACCTGTGCGATTTTCACTGACTAAAAAACCTTGAGTTGCATTTTGTAAAGCTACTAGTAATGGCACAATTGCACAGATTAAAAGAACTGGTTTCATGCTTTTAGCCAGGGTAAGATCATTAGCGATAAAACTTTGGACAATGCGATCGCCTACAGGTGTTAAACTCATGAATAATAGTAAGGTAGAACAAGCAGCGCCGACACTGATAGCAAAAGTCAGTAATTGCTTATCGCTCACTTGATGATGATATTTAATCACCATTTGCTGTATCATGCGGGTAGAATTGGCAATTACGAGAACCAGTCCCCAAGCCGCAGACCAAGCAGCAATAGCCACTGTGGCATCTTCAGCGCGAGCAATAACGCTAATTAATATCGCCCTTCCGCCCCAAACCACCATCATGGAATTAGCTAAGGGTAAATAAAATTTCCCAACTTGTGCTAAGTTACGGGGTAACTTAGGTTGTGTGACTGTTTCCGGCGGTATAGTTGCACCATAAAGCCGAGCAAAAATTGTTACAGCTACTGCTTCGACAATCACCCCACTGATGAGGGCAAGTCCAGCAAGTATACCCCCAGATATGGGGAAGAAAAATCCACCTGTGAGGACTAATGCTAATGTGAATAACCTGAGAATACTAGCTTTAGCTACAGATCGAGACTGACCATGATAAATTAATAACCCTTGAAAATAACGCCGCCAAGCGATCGCAAATGGCCAACCCCCCATTAGTAATAATACTTGACTAACAGTGGCTAACATTGCTGATGGTATGCCCAACAGACTCACACCCACAAAACTAAATATAATCGGTAGTCCCAATAAACTTAATAAAAAAGTTAGTCCCCCACCCACCAATAATGTAAACCGCCACAATGCTTTGCGTGAATCTTGAGAACCAGCTAAAGCATTAGAAGCGTGCAAAATCATAATAATCGGACTTTCAAAAAATATCGCCAAAGATTTGGCAATACCTACAGCCGCCAGGTTAACTTGAGCATCAGGAAGATGAGCTAATGTAGTGGTAATCATCGGATCACCACAGGCCATAGTCACATCACTAAGGGATAAAGGCAAAAATTCCCGCCATAAAGTGCCGAAACTAACTGATTGAGATTGGGGTTCTTGCAATTTCACTCTTGACTCCTACCGACAATATCTAATGGTACAGGCAGAAGATTAGCAATTGCTTCTGTGAGATGGGAATGTTCAAGAATATTGATTCCTTGTCCTCTAAGCCAATCAGTATTGTAAACTGTTTCTAAATAGCGATCGCCCCGGTCAGGATTAAGTAGTAACATAGTTTGAGGCTGAGTAAATCTACCAGCATCCCCTAAGGCTGCTGCCACAATTGCACCTGTGGAAGCACCTAAAAGCATACCTTCCTGTTTAGCCAAAGCATGACAAACAGAAAACGCTAAACCATCATCCACGCTATAAGCTGCGTCTAACACTTGCGGGTCAAAATTGGGGGGAACGAAAGATAAACCCAGTCCAGTCATCTTATAAGGGTGTCTGGGTGTACCAAAAATAGCCGATCCTGCCACATCTACACCAATAATTCTGGTTTGGGGATAATACTTTTTAAAGTAATGACTGATACCGCCCAACTGTCCGGCTGTACTGACTCCAATCGCGATAGCATCTGGCGCGCCACCGAAAGCAGCTTCAATTTCCCGCGCCGTCCACAGGGAATGGGCATCAGTATTGCTAGGATTTTTATGTTGACAAGGATACCATGCACCAGGAATATTTGTGGCTAATTCCTGAGCTTTTGCCATTCTTGCTACCTGCATCGAACCTTGAGCATCAGCCGCACTCAGAGGAACTTGTACCAATTCTGCACCATACGCAGTCAGCATTCTTTGCATGGTGACAGGGGTTTTCGCATCAATAATAATCATCACCCTGTAACCCTTGGTTGCGCCCACAATTGCTAATCCAATGCCAAAGTTACCAGAGCTAGATTCAACAATTGTACCACCTGACCGCAACAAACCTTGTTTTTCGGCTTCATTCACCAGATAAGCCGCATTTTTTTCCTTAATACTCCCACCGGGATTACAAGATTCTAGTTTTAAATATAAATGATGATCTTGACAACTGGGATGAATTCGATTTAAGCGGACAATAGGAACGTTACCTAGTGCTTCCGTCACCGTTGCAAATAGGGGTGATTTTGATAAGCTGGTTCTCAAGGTCGGTTCTGGAGAGTAAGTAAGCATTGTTATTAGCTCGATACTGTTCATCTCTCAAGATGCCAACTCCAGATGAAATAAAGGTGAAATTATTAATCTAACTTCTGGAAACCAAATGCTCGCTTCATCTGCAAAACCTATATTTCCAGAAATGTTGCATTCATGATCTAACGTTTTGGCAATTTGGCAGACAATAATTTTAGTTTCAGGTTTTAATGGAATATCAACAGGGTGAGTGGGAAAGTTGAGAAGTTTTGATGTAGGGATTTATCCCAGCACTGAAGAACTCTAAACTCAATCACAATTGATAGATAAGCTGCTGTCAAACACTCTATAAACATTGCTAGATTAAAATCATAGCCATGATTCATGTCTTAACAGCAACTAACCAAGAATTGCACAGAGAAGACAGAGAATATATAGTATTTCACCGATTGCCTAGTAAACAAACGGAATTGTTCAGTCCGAAATTGAACTGTATGAGTACAAAATAACTTAAAAATGGTTGGATTGTGAAAAAAGTAACAAAAGTTAATAATTTAGTTCTTAATCACGAAGCATTTGGGAAATAATCGCATCTGCCTGTAATCTTTTGTAAGTCAAGTGAACTAAATTAGCTTCATCTAATTGCCCACAAAGGTAGCAAGCTAAACTAAGAGCATCTAATAGCATCAAAGTGGTAATGCCTTCTGCTGCTAAAGATGATATATATTCGGAAACGCCTTTAGCACAAGTTGTTGCTGGCATTAGCACTAGTAGCAAACGTAAACAGTCTGTTGATGCCATCATGCCATCTAATTCATGTGTTTGAGTGGCTAACTGAACAATACCAAGAACGATTTGATTCGGGGAAATACCTTCTTTCATGAGTAAAGCAAAGAAGGAAGTTAAATGACATGGGGTGCTGTGATCAAGCTTGATATTCATAGTGCTTATTAAAATCAGTGTAACAATAATCAGAGATTTTTTGACTAATCCGGAAAAATCTCTCAAAAGTTTTTGGTTTTTTTTCCGTGAGATTCCAGAATCTTTTAACAGATGTCACCCCAACTTGTCAATTTGAGTTTTTAGAGAACTCCACACAACAGTGCAGAATTTAACTCATATTTCCGTATCCCCTGATACTGTAAATCAACTTACTCCTTTACTGTTCGTCTTGCATCTTGTAACACCAAGTAAGTCAGGTGATTTTTGGGCTGTACCAAATAAACTATTTTTGATTAATTTGATTAAATTTATCAACCAAATTAGTAGTTTATGTAACCGACAAAAGGCGTTTGCTGCAAGTAAAGTAAGATAGACGGTTTTGTGTTTAGTTGATCAGACGCAGTAAACAATAAATTGGAGAATCTTTACCTAATGTTGATACCCAACGGTGGTAAAGACAAATTACATCTAATATTTCTGGATGTAAACGTCTGAAACCGGGAAAAAATAATTGTCAGATTGGCTGGATTTTACATAAGCTATTATATAGTTATACTTTTATTTATACTTCTCAATAAAGATTAAAGCAAATTCGATATATATCAACGTTTTTATATACGCTGTGCTAGAGCTAGATTAGCAAGCAAAGTAGATACTGGCATTTTTGGTAGCATAATAGTAGATTACACTAGGAACTATATTTTTGGAAAAAAATCTGTATGGCAAGCTACCTAGAAACCCAATCTCCAGAAGAGTTGCTTGATGAAGTTATGCAAGAAACCACACCGCTAAATCATGTAGAAGTCATTGAAAATGTGATTAATACTCTAGCGGAAGATCAAAGTGCAATGGTGAGCCATTCGTCCGAGGGTGGGTATTTGTGGAAATTCCAGTATGGCAGTGTAGAAGTATTTGTACAGTTGACGGGAACTACTGATGAAGATACAATTACGGTTTGGTCTGCCGTACTGACGCTACCAGTTCAAGATGAGGCCAGATTAACACGATATTTATTAGAATTGAACTGTGTTAGTACCTTTGAATCCCGTTTTGGGATTATTGACAATCAAGTGGTGGTGATTTCTACACGCACTTTAGCAGAGTTGTCTCCGGGGGAAGTTTCCCGGATCATTACTATCGTTGCAACTATCGCTGATGATAATGATGAATATCTGCAATCTGAGTTTTGTGCAGTTTAAGTATTGCACTATTGCGGTATAAATTATGTTTCTTATGTTTCTGGTATTTCGCGCCAAGACGCAAAGGAGCAAAGCCGTAAAGAAATACGTTGATTTTGTGGTTTAAATACATGAAAACTGCTGTAACTATTGCTGTCACTAATTTAGTATTTTAGCCTGGGGGTTGACTTTTAATGCCTGAGCAGTGGCGACTTATTCCGATTTTAGCAGCTTCTGGTTCTGTCCAGATGGCTATAGACCGTTGGTTATTAGTACAGCATGAGTCGGGAAAATGTCCACCGATTCTGCGCTTTTATACCTGGTCTCCCCCGGCAATTTCTCTGGGTTATCATCAACGTCAATATCCTGAATTTTGGCAAAATTTAATCTGGAAAGGCGAAAAATTGGATTTGGTACGTCGTCCTACTGGTGGGAGAGCGGTTTTACACCAAGGTGATTTAACTTACTCAGTTGTTACTTCTGGAGTCAGGGGCAATACTCTAGAAATATATGCAAAGATTTGTGAATTTTTAATCCAAGGATGGCGATCGCTTGGCATAGAGTTGTACTATGGTCAGGCTGGACGCGGTTATATTCATAATCCTAATTGTTTTGGAACGGCCACTGGTGCAGATTTGGTTTTAGCAGATGGTTCTAAACTCATTGGTAGCGCCCAATTACGCAGAGGTGACGCGGTTCTTCAACATGGTTCTATACGATTAAACCCGGCTGTGGATTTGTTTATAAAAGTATTTAATCAAGAGTTTTTTCATCCTCTTCAATTTCCTGAAAGTATTAATCAAGAAACAATTATTAAGGCTTTAATAGCCGCAGCTTGTGATTGTTTTGCTATGGAAATAGAGGTGATACCCTTGTCTGAAGATGAGTGGAATTTGATTTTAGCAGATTGTTGATTAGGGGCAGTTTTTGGACTACCCTAAGTTTTTTTCCTCTCCCACAGACGCAGGAACGCAAAGAGAAGTCAGGTCTATTTTAGTTTTTATCTTTGGTATGATGTCTACTTTTTAGATTGTCATGTTTTATTTGTATTTCATACCATTCGTTTAAACAGTATTCTGACCAACAAAAACAATATTCATTCCAACAAAAATCACATAATTCTTTTTGTTTGATTTGATTTTTATTTACTGGTTTTTGCAGTAGATAAGTGCGCGGACAATGGCTGTAATTATTCATGATTTTACCTGGTATTTAGGCTAATATTTCTGGATGATCTAGTTATCTAAAAGATGATACATATAAATCTCGCTTTTTGGTGGAAATTATTTACTATCTGTATAAAATATTTTCAATAATATGTACTTTTTAATACTGAAACCTACGTATAAATAAGATCGGAACTAAGGACTTGAGGATACAGAGGAATGGAGAAAATAGGAGTTTGGGAAATTTTTTTTGTGTAAGTCTTAATTGTGCGTTAGTTGCGAAGGTAGACTTCTCTTCAGGAAGTAATAAAAATTTGCAACATATAACCTATGAAAATCATACACATTGAGTTACTATGGGAGAGGTGTCAAATACAGCAAGATTACCCGCATGGATACAAATCAGTTAAAGTTTCTATTAATGCTGTTAGGATGTGCTAATTATCGTACTGGCTTGAGTTCTAACATTTTTAAGCGTTTTAAAAGTGAAAAAAACAAAATTTGTCGAGATTTGGGGAAATTGGAATATGTGGACTATTCCCGTGAAGTTGCTACGGTGAAGATTTTACCTGCTGGTCAAGCACTATTGAAACTTGACTCTACACAGTTACCTATTGATGATCAAGAACTAAAGGTACTGGAGAAGATAAGTAAAAGTTCTGGAAAAATAGCCCCCAGTGAAATCAAAGTTTCAGGACTAAAATCTGATCAACGAGATGTAATCTTAAAAACCTTGAGTGAACGGGGTTTGATTGCTGCTGAAATTAAGATGAAAATGCGTAACGCTGATGTTTGGTTAACAGAAAGAGGTATTGAGGTTTTGCGGGATGAATATATTCCCGAAGGAAAAGCAAATATAGACTTTAATTTGCTAGGTAATTATGTGCAGTTTTTACGGAAGAATTTGCGGGTTAAGTCAGAACAAGTTTCTACTTTAGTTTCTGATAATATAGAATCACATTCTGATATTACTAGCAATATCAGTGATGAAGAAATTTTAGAGACTATCAAAAAATTAGATCGGGAATTGGGGACAGAGAATTATTTACCAATTTTCCATTTACGGCAAAAATTACAACCACCTTTATTACGAGATGATTTAGATCAGGCGTTGTATAGATTGCAAAAAAGTGACAAAATTGATTTTAGTACCTTACAAGAAGTCAGTGCTTATACGCCAGAACAAATTGACGCGGGAATTCCTCAAAATATTGGCGGACAATTGTTCTTTCTCATAGTTAATTAACAGGTTTTTCAATATTTTTCATTTTTTCATTACTTTTTCCTCTCACTCACCTATATCTATGACAGACATTAACGACATTATTAAACGCGAGGTCAACCCTTTTGACGTGATCAATTTAAAGCCTACTAATTTTTGGGCTGAAGAACAAGATTCAAAACTCATGGTTGAGTCAATTCATGAAAACGCAATCATAGAAATTGAAGGTTTACTTGATTTAGTAGGTCAAGATCATCGTAGCCGCACAGTTTTATTAGCTGGTGAGTCTGGTTCTGGCAAAAGTTATGTATTAGGTCGGCTGAAACGTACTCTTAACCCGAAAGCCTTTTTTGCTTATATTCTCTGCAACTGGGCTGATAGTAGTAATATTTGGCGGCATATTTTACGTCACACTGTTGATAGTTTGATTCAAGTTCCCGAAGGGAAAAAAGAATCACAGTTAATATTGTGGCTAAAAAGTTTAACGGCGTTTACAAAACGCGATATAAAACAACGAATATTTAATGATAATTTTTGGGAAGCATTACAAAGTAATCGGCAAAAATTTATCAAACACCTCAAGGATAATTATAAAAAAGCAGGTATTTATAATCCTGATATGTTTTTTGGAGTGCTGCATGATCTGGCAAATCCAGAATTATATGATTTAGCTTGTGAATGGCTGCGTGGTGATGACTTAAATGAAGATTCCATGAAAGAAATCAAGGTCAAAACTTGCATTGATACAGAAGATGCTGCAAAAAATATCTTGGCAAATTTTGGCAGAATTTCTACACAAACCCAACCCATTGTTTTATGTTTTGACAATTTAGATACTATGCCCCAGTTACCAGAAGGTTTTCTGGACATACAACCTTTTTTTAATGTCAATACCACAATTCATGGGGATAATTTAAAAAATTTCTTGGTGATAATTAGCGTTATTACAAACACATTAAAACGGCATTTTGATCGAATTCTCCCAGCCGATAAAGCCGGAATACATAAAACAATTCAGTTAAAACCTATTACTATAGAACAGGCAGAAGCACTTTGGTCCTATCAACTTCAGTCATTACACCAACTAGCAAACCCCAGACCTGAATCTCCTATTTTTCCCCTAAATCGGGAAATTTTAGAGAAAACCTATCCTGGTGGTAAAACTATGCCTAGAAATGCACTAACTCTAGGTCGTGAAGAATATCAAAAATATAAAGTTATTCCTTCCCCACCACTTCCAGTTCCAACTCCACCTCTACCACTTCCAGATCCAGATCCAGCAGAATTTGAATTATTATGGCAGCACGAATATACAAAAAGTCAGGGGAAAATTACCAAGATTTCTCTGTTATCATCACCTGATTTAATTCAGATGTTGCAGCAGTCTATATCTAGTTTAAAAATGCAGGGAGTTAAGACTAAACTCTTAAGCGGAAAGTATGCTAGTTATTCCTTGAGTTATCAACATCCTACCAAGCGGGAAAAATTGGGTATAGTTTGGACAGAAGACTCAAATATGAATAGCTTTTATCATATAATGAATGCTTGTCAAACAGTCCTTCAAAAAAATCTCTGTCAAACTATGTACTTAATTCGTGGTGGGGATTTAGGAAAACCAAACATGGCTGGAAATCAACTCTATAGACAGATTTTCACTGATACTAATCATGTTCATATCAAACCAAGTTTACAGTCTATTCACTATTTGGCAACATATCAAAGTTTGGTAAATTCTGCCAAATCTCAAGAATTGGTAATTGGTGGGAAAACGATTAATTTACAAGAACTAGAAACTTTAATTAATGAATATGAGATATTGAATCAATGTACTTTATTACAAGATTTGGGAATTGTTTCTAAACCAAATCCAAAGCCAAATGGTAAGGAAGGAGAAGATTTAAGACCTGTTAAGGATTTCTTATTAAATCTAGTTAAAACTCAACATCTTTTAGGAAAACCAACTTTAATTGACAATGCTATTAGCAACTTTCCCACAGTTAACGAAGCTCAAATTAATGTATTGATTCAACAACTATGTGAGGAAAATAAAATTCAAATTCTTGACCCCAAAGCCAAGCCAGAAGCTCAATTAATTTGCTTAGTTCCTCGCAAGTAATCTATCCAGCACATTTTTTATATCAGCCAATGCACTACCTGACAGAAGCTTCTGAAATTTACAATCAAATTTCCCAACTGTCCCTATCTAAAACCTTATGGATAGATACAGAAATTGCTGATTGTTATACCGATAAACCAAAATTAGCACTAATTCAGGTATTGGCTGATTATACAGATTTAACTGGTGAATCTGCTTACATTTTTGATGTTTTGGGTAAACCTGATTTGGCTGTATATTTCATTAACCAAATCATGGTTAATCCGCAAATTGAGAAAGTTTTTCATAATGCTGGTTTTGATTTAAAATATTTAGGCAAAGAACTAGCCCAAAATGTCACTTGTACTTTAAAAATAGCGAGAAAAATTACCAAAGAAGTTTTACAAACTACCAACTTAAAACTAAAAACTCTAGCTGCTGAACTCTGTCAATTTTCTCATGTAGACGCAGAAGAAGGAGGCAGTGATTGGGGAAAACGTCCCCTGACTCAAAAACAGTTAAACTATGCAGCTATGGATACAGTTTATCTCGCTGCTGTTCATTATCGCTTGCTTGAAATATCCAATCCTGATGTTATCAGTCGTGTATTTAATATGGTGAATCACAAATCTGAAAATTCCTCTTTAACTCCCACTAAAGTTAGATTAGCTTTTGAATGTCCTCGACTATTTTATCTAAATCACCATTTTAATTGTAAAGCCATATTCTCTCCTAAAGATACTCTTGGGGGTGTTGGTAATGTTTTTCATAAGTTAGCAGATGATTTTATTAATTTACTGCTGATTGAACCCAGATTTAAAAGTTTATTTAATCCATCTGCAACACAATTAAAGGTAGATGTAATTTCGTTGGAAATTCAACAATTATTCTATCAAATTAAGTTCTTTCCCTATTTGCAAAATGCAATTGCAAAAGACGCGAGTAAAGCCTCTCTACTACTACAGGTTTGGCAAGGTTTACAAGGATTAATTAAAAAGTTTACTGAATTGTTGATCATCAATCGTCGTTATTGCAGTGCGGAAACAGTTATTCAAAATACTTTTATTTCTGGAGAACACAATTTAGAATATTACTTTGATTTACCTAATGGCACAAGGCAATTAATTAAAGGTGAGTTTGATTGTCTGGTTTTTAATTTTGAACTTAAACGCCTTTTTATGGTAGAATTTAAAACCTATCAACCTGTAGATTCAGCAGCACAATTAGCGCAAGTCTCTCTCTATAGTTATATGTTATCGAAGCAGAAAAAAACACCTATTGATTCTGCTGTTTATTGTGTTTTACCAGAATTTAAAGAGTACAAATATTCTTGGGAACAGTTAGAAAATACGGTTCATCAATTAATTCCCTATAAACTATTACAAATGCAAAACTGGTTAAGTTGGGAATCTCCCAATCCTAACCCACCACCAGCGACAACTGAACCTTATTTATGTGAAATTTGTCCCCAACAACAAAAATGTCAAACTTTTTTTGATGTTGAATCTAATCATGATCAAAATTCAGATACAGAACCTCCTAAGCCAGATCCATCTATTATAGCTGATAAGATAGGCGAAGATCTAGTTAATACTTTGCAATCTTTTGGTATTGGTGTTGAGTATCATGGTGCTGCGGTAAGTCCAGCATTTATCAGAGTCAAACTTAAACCAAATTCCGGTGTAAAGGTAAATTCAATTCTCAAATTATCCGCTGATTTACAAGTACAATTGGGGTTAGAATATCCGCCTTTAATTGCACCTCAAGCTGGTTATGTAAGTATTGATTTACCGCGTCAAGATAGACAAATTGCTAAGTTTGAAGATTTTATTCAAAAGCAGTTTTTACCCCCAACAGCACCCGTAAAAATTGCCATTGGGGTGAGTATTGATGGTAAATTGTTAGAGGCTGATTTATCAGATCCAAATACCTGTCATTTTTTGGTGGGAGGAACAACAGGAAGCGGAAAAAGTGAATTTTTGCGATCGCTTCTTCTCAGTTTAATCTATCGTCATTCTCCCCAACATTTAAAAATTGCTTTAGTTGACCCTAAGCGGGTAACATTTCCCGAATTTGAACAAATGTCATGGTTATATGCACCAGTTGTCAAAGATAGCGATCGCGCTGTAGAATTAATGCAAGAACTAGTTGCAGAAATGGAATCTCGTTATCAAAAATTTGAAAAAGCTAAATGTGCAGATTTAACAGTTTATAATCAACGTTCCTCCCCAATGTTACCGCGCATTGTTTGTATTTTTGATGAATATGCTGATTTTATGGCAGAAAAAGAGGTTCGCACCATATTAGAACAAAGTATCAAACGTTTAGGCGCAATGGCAAGAGCCGCAGGTATTCATTTGATTATTTCTACGCAACGTCCAGAAGCGAGTATTGTCACCCCAATTATCCGTTCTAACCTACCTGGAAGGGTTGCACTCAGCACCAAAAGTGAAGCTGATTCAAAAATCATTTTAGGTGGAACATCAACCGTAGCAGCTTATCTGATAGGCAAAGGTGATTTAGTTTACCAAGTTGGTTCGCACTTGCAACGTCTTCAGAGTTTATTAGCACAAAGTATTAAACTATCCTAACAATATCCCCGATTTCTTGGAGAAGTCTGGGGTCTGAGTAACATAACCAAAGTTAAAATCTATTAGATAATATGAACGCTATCTAAATGGGAAAGCGTCAGTAGAGGAAGTAAAATGGGACATATAATCGCAACAGCAAATATGAAAGGTGGAGTCGGTAAAACCACTATTACAGTCAATATAGCTACTTGTTTAGCGAAAAATTACGGGAAAAAAGTCCTGGTTTTAGATTTAGATAGTCAAATTAGTGCCACACTGAGTTTAATGTCACCAGTAGAGTTTGCCAAACGTCGTAAACAAAGAAAGACATTGAGATATTTGCTAGATCAAATTATCAACCCCGAACCAGAGGCAAAATTTACCATTCATGACATTATTCAACCTCAAGTTTGTAATCTTCCTGGATTAAATTTAATACCGGGAGATATAGATTTATATGATGAATTTGTGGTTTCGGAAATGCTGCATAATCAATCAGTAGCATTGGGTGAACAGGACTTTGAAACTATCTGGAATCGCTTTGAAAGAGTCTTAATTAGAGATATCTTAAAACCTGTGCGCGATGAATATGATTTTATTCTTTTAGATTGCGCTCCCGGTTATAATCTCATGACTCGTAGTGCTTTAGCTAGTAGTGATTTCTACATTCTCCCAGCTAGGCCAGAACCCTTATCTGTAGTAGGAATTCAACTTTTAGAAAGACGGATTTCCCAATTAAAAGATAGCCACAAACAGGAAGCCAAAATAGATATTAAAATCTTGGGAATAGTCTTTAGTATGTCCAGCGCAAATATCCTGAATAGTAAATATTATAAACAGGTAATGCACCGAGTCATCGAAGATTTTGGAGTAGATAAAATCTGTAAAGCGCAAATACCAGTTGATGTGAATGTTGCCAAAGCCGTTGATAGTTTTATGCCAGTTTCTTTACTAAGTCCCAATACAGCGGGTTCTAAAGCATTTATGCAATTAACTCAGGAATTATTGCAGAAGTTATAAGTTATAAATTAAAGTTAGTAGTTGTACTTCACAAAAAATTGCAACTACTAACTCACGTTCTTAGTTACAACGTTACAGCTGTCATCAATCGTACCACCGATGATTTTTGTGAAGTATCTGGAGCAAAAATAAGGTTAATAGCTTGATATTAAGTTTAGTGCTGAGGTTATCACTGATATGGTGCAAATACTGTATTATTTTATATTTAAATTATCTATATATACGCGTCTATTAACTATTCTATGAGATTAAGAATAAATACCTGCTAGAGGAAAGGCACATTTATTACTCGACAGTATCTAAAACTATTAATACTAATAATTATAATATATATCAGTGTTTATTCGTTGATTATGCAGATAATGAATCAAGTAATTAGCGAAGTATGAAAAGTATTGATTTTGTGTTTATTCCTTGTATAGATTGTGTTTGCGGAAATTACATTTGAGATTGATGAAACTATTTACCAGTACAATTACACTTAAACATAAACTAGCTTGATGTGTTTTAAATACTAAAAAAAAATAAGTACGGAGAATGAAAGATAAGGAATATAAAATAGTAACCGTTGGACAGAAGTATTAGTCAATATTAAATTTATTTGCTGAAAATATATAAATCTTCGAAAAACGTTACATAGCTAAAATCCTGAATTGAAGACAGTTTGACAGCCTAAATCTGAGTTTAAATTTTGCCAGTCTGTTGAGATTTACGCTAAAACCCTGATCCCCAAGCTTGAAAATTCATGCTAGTCTATTGCAGTTACAAAATGCAAAGTGGAAGCGGAACAGGTTCGAGTTTGCAGGTACTGTCACCATCACAAGTGAAAAACCCAACTAAAAAAAACTTAAGTTCTCAAGTCGCTTTAAAAATCGGACGCATGAATCAAAGACATTTGTGGAATACTGTCGTAGCCCAAACAATATTGACCCTAACCGTTTTGGGTCTCCCCTCAGTCGCTCGGAGTCAAGCCAGTGAGGGAAGTTCTCCAACTCTTGCCAAATCATCTGCCAGTGATGCGGTTAAAGTTGGAGAATACCAATTACCGACAGAACAACCCATTTCCGAGCCTGTGATTGCCAGAATTCAGCCTCACAGTATTCGGGGTTTACAAGCAGCAACTCTTTATGTTCGGGATACTCCCGTTCTCACCTTTCTGGGTTCTGCCCGAGTTACTAACAAGAAAATCAAAATTGGAGTCATTGGCAACAATCAGAGTTTCAATTCTGATTCTGGAGTTGCTACTGAGCCAGGTAAATTTGCCAGTTTTAGCAATACTGACAATACAATCAATATCAACAAACAAGTTGGCTCCATTGACAATGACCCGGTTCAGAAAGCTAGTGTCATAGCAGCTAGAATTAATGAACTAGTTGAAAACAATGTAGACGCAAGCAAGATTACCGTCAGTTGGAAAATAGCGGATGCCCCCGCAACTAATAATAAAGCTTACAAGAATGGCCTTTCCGTTCGCAGCCCGTCTGGGGATTCCTATGGATCGCTCCGTGATCGCTACACCATCACAATTGACGGTCAAGAACTGGTAGAAGTCAATAAAACCACGCGACTATCAGCCAATATTAATGGCAACAGAAAAACCCCAGCCACTAATCTGGCTCAAGATGCTTTAGAGGCAACTAATAGACTGCGGAGGCTGATGGGCAACGCAAATCCCATCAAGGAAATCGCCAATTTACCCGCTGGTAAATCACTCTCCACACCAAAGTTATCACAAAAAATTGCTTTTGGCAGGGTCAATATTAATTTTCGCGGCATAGCTTCTTGGTATGGTTATGACGGCTCTGGCAATAGAACAGCCAGTGGGGAAAGATATAATCCCGAAGGGTTAACTGCTGCTCATCGGAGTTTACCTATGGGGACAAAAATCCGCGTTACTAATACCAGAAATGGGCGTTCTGTCGTCGTGCGCATCAATGACAGAGGTCCATACATCCGTGGTCGAATTATCGATCTTTCTGCGGGTGCTGCCCGTTTATTAGGGATGATCGGCAGTGGTCTTGCTCCAGTCAGTCTGGAAGTTTTAGGAAGATAACCCCCTTTCTCGTTCCTTATTTCTTTTCGCTCTTCACTATTAAATTCCCCTGGTTCATCTATCTTATCCCCCAATTATCGATTGTGCCACGCCGCGCTATCAGATATACACTAACGGGGGAAAGGATCGAAAGGAACTGGGGGTTTTTTGTGCAGGTGCTGACAACAGTTACGGCTTTACGCTTTTATTTGAATGGCCGTCGGAGGTATTGCCATTTCGGGACGACCGAGGATGGGGCAGTTGATGATCAAGCTGTTTGGTATCCCACTGCGGTGGGTTTAGTGCCAACTATGGGTAGTTTACATCAAGGGCATCTTAGTTTGATTCACCGAGCTAGAAAGGAAAATTTCACGGTAATTGTCAGTATTTTTGTTAATCCGCTGCAATTTGGACCAAATGAGGACTATCAACGCTATCCCCGGACTCTAGCACAGGACAGGGAATTTTGTCAACAAGCGGGTGTAGATGCGATTTTTGCCCCAACTCCCCAAGAAATTGGTCTGCCTCTACAGAATATTGCAGAAACTCAAATGACACAAGTTATCCCTCCATCTGCTATGATGTCTGGTTTGTGTGGTAATTTTCGGCCGGGTCATTTTGCGGGGGTAGCCACGATTGTGACTAAACTCTTCAACTTGGTACAACCTGACCGAGCTTACTTTGGACAAAAGGATGGTCAACAACTGGCAATTATTAAGCGGTTAGTAACTGATTTGAATTTGCCCGTTGAGATTGTGACTTGTCCCACGGTGCGGGAATTGTCTGGCTTGGCTTTAAGTTCTCGGAATCAATATTTGACTACCACGGAAAAAGAGCAAGCAACGGTGTTATTTAAAGCTTTAGAACAAGCTGAAGCGGCGTTTCAAGCTGGCGTTCGTCACAGTAGTGAGCTAATAGCATTGGTAAGGCAAGAAATCGCAAAAGTTAGGGCTATCAGCTTGGAATATATTGAATTAGTTGAACCAAATACGTTGATGTTTTTAGAAAAAGTTGAGAATGAAGGAATGTTGGCGATCGCGGCTCGTCTTGGTTCTACCAGGTTAATTGACAACACGATTCTACGGGATGTCAAGGATCAAATCCGTCAACCGATTATCGCTATTGACGGTCCTGCGGGCGCTGGTAAATCTACAGTCGCTCGTCAGGTGGCACAGGAATTAGGTTTAGTATATCTAGATACAGGAGCTATGTACCGAGCCATCACTTGGCTAGTGCTGGAACAGGGTATTGATATTAATGATGATTGTGCCGTAGCTGAATTGGCGACGCGGTGTAAAATTGAACTTACTCCTGGTGAAAGTCTGCAATCTCCCGTAAAAGTCCAGATTAATGATATAGATGTCACTGAAAAAATTCGCACAGTTGAGGTAACATCTCTAGTATCAGCGATCGCCGCCCAAAGTGCAGTCCGACAAGCATTGGTTAGACAACAGCAAAGTTGGGGACAACGGGGGGGTTTAGTAGCGGAAGGTAGAGACATTGGGACTCATGTTTTCCCCGATGCGGAAGTTAAAATCTTTTTAACTGCTTCTGTGGGTGAACGGGCCCGTCGTCGTCAGCAAGACTTTGAAAAACAAAATCAACCCCAAGTTAGTTTAGAACAGCTAGAACGGGACATTGCTGAAAGAGACTTGAAAGACAGTACTCGCAAGATTTCCCCTTTACAAAAAGCGGCTGATGCTATTGAGG
Organism: Dolichospermum sp. FACHB-1250; assembly: GCF_014696335.1. Taxonomy (NCBI): domain Bacteria; kingdom Bacillati; phylum Cyanobacteriota; class Cyanophyceae; order Nostocales; family Aphanizomenonaceae; genus Dolichospermum; species Dolichospermum sp. FACHB-1250. The sequence continues at coordinate 25,312 of NZ_JACJPZ010000016.1, read as the reverse complement.
TCGAAACTGATGGTTTAACGGCTTCTGAAGTGGCTGCACAAATTATTAGCCATTATCAGCGGCTCTCTGATTAATTACAATCATGGTGGGTAACTTACTCACCATTGCAAATTTAATGAAACATTGGGACAGTAAGTGTAATACAAATTCTATAAATATGGTAGCAATTACAGAAAATTCTCATCATCAAGATTTAATTGGTTTTATTTGGGCTATTGCTGATAAACTCCGTGGACCCTACCGCCCGCCCCAATATGGTCGGGTGATGTTGCCCTTGATTGTGTTGCGGCGTTTATATTCTGTTTTATAACCTACTAAACTAGCTGTGATAGAAGCTAAAGCCAAATAGGAAGCAATGGGGTTAAACGGTGAGGCTTTTAAAAAAGCGATCGCTAAAGTAGGCATTGGGGTAGAGCGTCAACAGCCCTTGCATAATCTTAGTGGCTTTACATCCCACATTCCGCACCCCAACTGTCACACATCAACAAAAATCTGATTGAACGGGTTAGGATTCGTATCGAAACCTTTATATATGTTTCCCAAATATTTTCAAACAATAGCCTGTGAACATCTAATAGGAGCAGGAATTAAACCAGAATATCTTAACGACGATAAACTGGGAAGGGTTTAGATTTAAGCGGTTAAGAGTCCGTGACAAGCTTAATACACTTACCTCTATTCCTTTACTCTCTTTGATTATTTCCTGAATTTCTCACCAGTCTATATCACTTTTCTCTGTGACTATTTTCTTGAACAATTCTTGATTTTCACCTGGAATTTTCGAGCGCCTATCTCCTCCTTGAGGCTTGGCAGTTATTTCCGATATCTCTCGATATCGACGCAAAAAGTCACGGATGAAGGATAAACTAACTTTGAATCGTTCCCCGCCAATTCTCTTTGTGTACCTTCTTTATTTTCCCAGGCACTTAATATCTTTTGTCGTAGGTCTATCGAATATGGGGCTATTTCTCAATAATCTTCTTTTTTACATCTTTATAATTTTACCATTCTTGTGGCGGGTTTGATCTCAAATTGCTGTAAAACTGTTCCCTGTTAAGAGTTCCCTGCCCTCACAGACAACTTATTCAGCAAGCCCTAAGTAACCTGGCTACAGCTATACATAGCAAAAAGCCCACCTACACATTAAAGTATTTAGCGGGCTTAAGAGTTATTGAAAATGGAGCTTATGGGAGTCGAACCCATGTCCAAATTGGGTATTAACCCTCCACTCGTTCACAGGTTTAGCCTTTCTGACCCTCAAGGCGGGAATCGTTCATTATCCCGAACGTAGGATGCTCTGATTTAATCTTAGCCACCAAACCAACCAGAGAACGTTTGTTGGAGCATCCGTTGGGGGTTAGGTCTTTAATCCTTAACGGAGTCAAATTAAAGACGCTCGAACCTGTAAGAGGTGTTTTAGGCAGCTACTAGAGCTTCCCGACGAGCAAATTTTACGATATTGTTCGCATTTACTTTTTTTTCGAGTCTTTGATTTCCGAGAGATGACTCGCTCTCGACCTGAATCACAGAGTAGCTTTCGCCAACCTGTCGAAACCGTTAAAGCCCCATACACTTCACATTTCTATTATAGTACGGAATTTTGTCAGTTGGCAAATAAAAATTATAAAATTATCTCTATTTAATTTTCTATTTAATTTTTCTAATTTTTTGGCATAATTGGCATCAATTAAATTAAAACTTAGGTAATGGTAACGGTACGCCTAGTAAACTTAAGTTGAGAACATGACCACCCGCCACTAAGTAAACAGGTTCACAAATATTACCTAATTTCCGTACTAAAATACCGAGGCGATCGCGGAATTTGCGCCCCTGATGATAAGCTGGAACTACACCCCAACCTGTTTCTTCCGCCACAAATATGATATCAGCTGCAACTAAGGGCAAGGTTTCTAGCAACTCCTTTACAGTATTTTCCCAGATTACATCTTCTATTTCTAGAAAATTAGCTACCCAAGTTCCCAAAGAATCAACTAACAAGCAAGTATCGGTCTGGGATTGAGCTAAAGTAGTCGTAAGTTCCACTGGTACACACAGAGTCAGCCAATCTTGAGGTCGTCGTTGTTGGTGTTTTTCAATGCGTTGTTGCCACTCTTGATCATCTGGATTTTGTGTAGCTGTGGCGACATATACAACTGTTTTTCCTGAATTTTCTGCCAAATTTTCCGCCCATTCGCTTTTACCTGACCGGGCTGCACCCGTCACCAAAATCAATTTATTCATGACTGATTTCATTGTATAATACTTGCAGGGAAAGAATCCACGAGGGAAATTAAGTGTCCCTAGAGGAAAGCCGACTAAATTTACCAATCTGAGCAGAAATTCATTGTCCATCCTCAATTCTTTTTTGATCAAGACCATAAATTTTAGGATATTTTTATGAAACCAGGGTTAAAACGCATCGAGGCAACGCTACATGACTTAAAAACTCGCCATGATGATGTTACTACAGAAACGGGTGATCAAACAAAACGATCTTTCTCCTTTCGGATTAGCATCGGACACCCCGAATATACGGACAATTTTGCCGCTACAGGAGCAGCCCAGAATACAAACTTAAATACAGACCTTAATCATGGAAGTTCAGAGGATGTATTTCCTCATCATGATTCTGTACCAGTTTTTCCAGACCGAGAGACTGGAGAAAAAACACCAACTCTCCCTAAATTTAAAACCCCGTCTTTTAGTAGTCATCGTCACGGAGCTAACCCAGCGCTGGCCATGAATATGCTCCAAGCAATTGAAGAAAAAGTTGCTAGTTGGCAAATAGAACTGCAAACTATTGTACAACAAATTCAGGATATTTATTTAGAAGGTGCAATTATTAATGGTTGGTTAGAATCTCATCCCCAACAACCGGAAACAGGTGTAACAGCTACGTTGCGTCATGCCGAAGTAGATCGACTCATGGACTATGTAGAGGAAATTTGCGCTAATGGTGACAAAAAATCTTATAAATCAGTGCATACTGACTATCGCCTCTGTGGAGTAGATGCAGCGGGTCAGGTTTGGTCACGCCCCTGTCCAGTAGAACAAGTGCCTAGTGTTAGTATAGCGATCGCTCGTCATAAAAGATTACGGCAATTATTAGGACGTAAACAAGATTTAGAAAATCGCTTGAGTCAATTAGCGGAGACTTTAGTAATGTTACATAGTCATATTCAACAAAGTTGAAAAAATTACAGCATACAGCATAATTCAGGAGTAAAACTGTCTTGGTATTCGTCCTTGAGGGGTGTGTTAGCTGTATTCGTACGCACCCCACGTATGTTTTGAAGAATCAAGCCGGATTCCTATATGATATGATATATTTTAAATTCAAACCCTTATGCAAACGGAAACTATGACTAACGAAGAAGAAATCTTTTTTGAGGAAGAGGAAGATCAAGAAATTGAGCCTGAACCGCTGAGTGGGTTAATTCCTGAATTAAAGCAAATTCGAGAAATTGTTGTTTCTGGTAGTGACTGGACAACAGAGACAATCTTTAATCAACTTGATCGGGGTAATATAGAGTTAAATCCCAGATTTCAAAGACGAGACGCTTGGGATATCACTCGTAAAAGTAGGTTTATCGAATCACTTATACTTGGGTTTCCAGTACCACAAATAGTATTAGCTGTTAATCGTCAGGAAAAAGGTAAATTTATTGTTCTTGATGGGAAACAACGATTGTTAACTATTCTGCAATTTTATGGTGGAAGTGATGAAAGAATATCGAATAATAACAATGCCTTTGCTTTAAAAAATCTAGAATTTAGACGTGATTTAATTGGCAAAAAATATGAAGATTTTAAAAATGATGTCTTTTTGAGTTCTGTACGTAATGATCTTGATAACCAAACTATTCGTACAGTATTAATTAGGAGTTGGACCCAGGAAAACTTACTATATAAAATTTTTCTGCGGCTGAATATAGGGGGTACTCCATTATCCCCTCAAGAGCTAAGACAAGCATTACATCCAGGTACTTTTACCAATTGGTTAGATGATCAATCAGTTGAAAGTAAGGCTCTGAGAAAGATATTTAAATCATCAAATCCTGATTATCGGATGCGTGATGTTGAATTACTATTACGTTATATAGGATTTCATTATTTTTTATCTGATTATAGGGGAAATCTCAAGGAATTTCTTGACATGACTTGTGAAAGGCTTAATAATCAGAGATATCATGATATTACAAATATAGTCAATCAATTTGAAGAAGCAGTACAAACAACTATTAATATATTTGAAGAAAAAAACTTCTCTCGTTTATGGTCGAGCAGAAATAATAAATATCAAAGCCAATTCAATCGAGCAATTTTAGATGTGATGGTTTTTTATTTTGCAGATGAAATAATCAGGAAATCTGCTGAAGATCATCAAGAAAAAGTTAAAGTTGCTTTTCAGGAATTATGTTCATCAAACAGTGATTTTAGAGAAGCTGTTGAACGCAGAACGCAGAATATTCCTGAGATTTATAATCGTCTCAGGTTGTGGGGTGAAAGTCTCCGAAAAGTTTTAGAAATAAACTTTAATGTACCTGAACTAGATGGGAATCGGATTATTTTCAATGGTTTGAGGTAGGTTCTTAATAAGATATGCCAGAATCTGATAAATTTATTACTTTAAGAACCCAGCTAAACAGGTTAAAAGACGAATTTCTTCCTGAAATTAGCCCGACAAGTTCATATTCCGAGAGTCAGTTATCTAGAACTGCTGCATACAGAGTTCTTGCTCATGCTGAAATTGAGTCTTATCTTGAAGAAAGAGCTTGGGAAGTTGTTCAAAATGCCAAAACTCTGTGGGATACAAGCGGTAAAACAACTCGTACTTTAATATGTCTGCTTGGTTTCTCTGATTTAACTATGGATAAACCACCAGATACACTTAGAAAACCCAACAATGTAAGTCAAGATAATCACTATAAGCGATTGCAAATAACTGAAAAAATAAATTCAGCTATCAATAGCTTTAAGAAGGTTATTGATAATAATCATGGATTAAAAGAAAAAAATATTTTAGCATTACTATTACCCATAGGAATAAATAGTAATGACTTAGATCCTAATAATACTTGGCTTGCTAATATGAATACATTTGGACAAAAACGAGGTCTTGTAGCCCATAAATCAGCTACATCATACATGACTATTCAAACTCCAGATCCGGCAAATGAATTAAATACTGTAACCCAAATTACTGATGAACTTTTAAGAATAGATGAATTAATCAATAATTTGATAGAATAAAATGTAAAATATTCTTACTTTGAAAAAATCAAACAACATGAACTTAAAAGATATCAAACAAAAACTATTCCCCATTATCAAAATCATCTCCACCGCACTCATCACCGGCGCAATGGGGTTAGAATTATGGAATATGCAAACATCCATAACCAATAATCAACTACCAAGTATCTTAACCCCAGCTTTAATCATTGCCCATATTGCCCTATCTGCTCATTTTATGGAAGCATTAATTGCCGCTTATTATGCCCCAACACGCAATCAGACAGCAATCAAATATGCAATTTATACATTTTTTGTCGGTACAGTTGGTTTGTTAGAATTGTGGGAAAATCAGGATACCTAAAATATTCTCCCCAGTTTCTCCACCATCTTCACCCGTTTGAATTATCCTTATACTTGACACCAAAATCTAAAATCTACAATGCTAAGAGCCGGAATTGTCGGACTTCCCAACGTCGGAAAATCAACCTTATTTAACGCTGTAGTCGCTAACGCTAAAGCTGAAGCCGCTAATTTCCCATTTTGCACCATTGAACCCAATGTTGGCATGGTCTCAGTCCCCGATGACCGGTTAAACGTTTTAGCAAAAATTGCTACCTCAGTACAAATTGTCCCCGCCCGTGTGGAATTTGTGGACATTGCTGGCTTGGTCAAAGGTGCGAGTCAAGGAGAAGGACTAGGTAATCAATTTTTATCCCACATTCGAGAAGTTGATGCCATAGTTCATGTTGTCCGTTGTTTTGAAAATGATGATATCATTCACGTAGCCGGTTCTGTTGACCCAGCGCGAGATATTGAAATCATTAATTTAGAACTTGGTTTATCAGATTTATCCCAAATTGAAAAACGCATTGAGAGAACTCGCAAAGCCGCACGCACTAGTAAAGATGCACAATTTGAAGTGACAATTTTAGAAAAATTAGCCGCTGCTTTAAATGAAGGTAAATCTGTCCGTCAAGTCAGTTTGACTACAGAAGAATCTGAAATTATTAAAGGATTAGGATTACTTACCAATAAACCAATTATTTATGCTGCTAATGTGTCTGAAGAAGACTTAGCAACGGGTAATGATTTTGTGGAAAAAGTTCGAGAAGTCGCTGCGATCGAAAATGCCCAAGTTGTGATAGTATCCGCACAAGTAGAAGCGGAATTAGTCGAATTACCAGAAGCCGATAAAGCTGACTTTCTGGAATCTTTAGGTGTGAAAGAAGGTGGTTTAAAATCCTTAATTCGTGCAACTTACACCCTTTTAGGTTTGCGGACTTATTTCACCTGTGGACCAAAAGAAACCCGCGCTTGGACAATAAATGCCGGAATGTCAGCACCCCAAGCGGCAGGAGTCATTCACTCTGATTTTGAACGGGGATTTATTCGCGCTGAAACTGTCGCTTATAATGATTTAGTAAATTATGGTTCCATGAATGCAGCCAAAGAAAAAGGATTAGTGAGAAGTGAAGGAAAAGAGTATATTGTCCAAGAAGGTGATGTGATGTTATTCCGATTTAATGTGTAGCAATTAGCTAACGCCACGCTACGCTATCGGCGATTAGAAATCGCTAACGAAGTCCACCTACGTGGACTAACTAAAAATTAAGGGTTTGAAACATAAAAGATGGGTTTTGTCTGTGTGCAAGATGAACTGCCACTTCCATTCACCAAGGCAAGTAATAAATTAGACTGTATTTTAATTCTTGTGGGGTGGGCATCCCTGACGGACTTCATGTATAAATTAAATGTATTTTAACAGCAATTTAAGATCAAACCCGCCACAAGAACGGTAAAATTATTATGACACAACATTATGGTAGAGGTGAAGGTGGAATCAGAGTTGATGATGACCGCCCTGGAAATAAAGGACAAAATATCACTCAACTGGTTTAATCATTGTGGCTTATTTTTTGAGCCTATTTAGATAGCTCTTTTTGTGGCGGGTTTGATCGCAAACTGCTGTAACATCTAAAAGAGATACTAGTATTCACCGGTCAGCAGTCAGTGGGTTCTTGAAAAGGGAACTAAATCCAAAATTAGCGCTGATAGCTGAACATTCGCTTGTTAAAAGTGAGATTAAATTAATCACCAGTATTTAACTCTGGCTTTGAAAACTCGAAATAAAAATTTTCACCAGCCGACTACTTTAAACCACATTTATGAAGATAAAATAAATTTTTTGCCCTGATTTTATATCAAAATATATTGTATTAAAATTTTTATCTATATAAAAAACTTATCATTAAGCCAATTAATTTGACAATGCTAGACATTTTATGATATGTAGTTTTGTTTGGGAGGGTTAACCAAAAACCCCACATCAATGGTTCACTGTTTGGATTTACCCCCCCAAAATGCTGGTAAAATCACTCTCCTCAGTACACTAACTCCAAAGAAAGAATTAATAGCTACTCATTAACCCATCAACCTGTGTCATGGTAATTGGATATCTAATATTGTTGATATAGATATCCAAAATTTTAGCCTGTGCTAAAATCAGCATACCGGCACGACGCAGGTGATGGGAAAAATGCCATGTTTGAACGCTTCACAGAAAAAGCCATTAAGGTAATCATGCTGGCCCAAGAAGAGGCCCGCCGTTTAGGTCACAACTTTGTCGGAACTGAGCAGATCCTCTTGGGTCTGATTGGCGAAGGTACAGGGGTGGCCGCGAAGGTGCTGAAATCAATGGGAGTTAATCTCAAAGATGCTCGCATTGAAGTTGAAAAAATCATAGGACGGGGTTCAGGCTTTGTCGCCGTAGAAATTCCGTTTACGCCACGGGCAAAACGGGTTTTAGAACTATCCTTGGAAGAAGCACGCCAATTGGGGCATAACTACATTGGTACCGAGCATCTGCTGTTGGGACTGATCCGCGAAGGTGAAGGTGTGGCAGCTAGGGTGCTAGAAAACCTGGGTGTAGATTTGACCAAGGTGAGAACCCAAGTGATTCGGATGTTGGGAGAAACGGCGGAAGTTACGCCGGGTGGCCCCTCTGGTCGCACGAAAACCCCAACTCTCGATGAGTTTGGTTCGAACCTGACCCAAATGGCCATAGATAACAAGCTCGATCCTGTGGTGGGACGCGCCAAGGAAATTGAGCGGGTAATCCAAATTTTGGGTCGCCGGACGAAAAATAATCCCGTGTTGATAGGAGAACCAGGTGTTGGTAAAACCGCCATCGCCGAAGGTTTAGCTTCACGTATCGCCAGCAAGGATATCCCCGATATCCTGGAAGATAAGCGTGTAGTCACTCTTGATATTGGTCTGCTGGTAGCAGGAACTAAATATCGTGGTGAATTTGAAGAACGTCTGAAAAAAATTATGGATGAAATCCGCTCGGCGGGTAATGTCATCCTAGTTATTGACGAAGTTCACACCCTCATCGGTGCGGGCGCGGCGGAAGGGGCTATTGATGCAGCGAATATCCTCAAGCCAGCTTTGGCCCGGGGTGAATTACAATGTATCGGCGCGACTACTTTGGATGAGTACCGCAAGCACATTGAACGGGATGCAGCGTTGGAAAGACGCTTCCAGCCTGTGATGGTGGGTGAGCCAAGCGTTGATGAGACAATAGAAATTTTATATGGTTTGCGCGATCGCTATGAAGCACACCACAAGCTGAAAATATCCGATGAAGCATTGGTGGCGGCGGCTAAGTTGTCTGATCGTTACATTAGCGATCGCTATTTGCCAGATAAAGCCATTGATTTGGTGGATGAAGCCGGCTCACGGGTGCGCTTAATTAACTCCCAACTGCCCCCAGCAGCTAAGGAATTAGACAAAGAACTACGGCAAATCTTAAAAGAAAAAGATGATGCAGTCCGTTCTCAGGACTTTGATCGGGCGGGGGAATTGCGCGATCGGGAAATGGAAATCAAGGCGGAAATCCGCACTATTGCCCAAACTAAGAGTAACGGCTCTAGTGGTGACGGTATTGAACCCGTAGTTACAGAAGAAGACATTGCTCACATTGTCGCTTCCTGGACTGGTGTACCAGTTAACAAACTCACTGAATCTGAGTCCGAGAAGTTGCTGCACATGGAAGATACCTTACATCAGCGCCTCATCGGTCAAGATGACGCTGTGAAGGCTGTTTCCCGCGCTATTCGTCGCGCTCGTGTCGGTTTAAAAAATCCTAATCGGCCGATCGCTAGTTTTGTCTTCTCCGGTCCAACTGGGGTGGGTAAAACTGAATTGGCAAAATCCTTAGCCTCTTATTTCTTCGGTTCAGAAGAAGCGATGATTCGCTTAGATATGTCCGAATACATGGAGCGTCACACCGTCAGTAAGTTGATCGGTTCACCTCCTGGTTATGTCGGTTACAACGAAGGTGGTCAGCTAACAGAAGCTGTCCGTCGTCGTCCTTACACTGTGGTGTTATTCGATGAAATCGAAAAAGCCCACCCGGATGTCTTCAATATGCTCTTACAAATTTTGGAAGATGGGCGTTTAACTGACGCGAAAGGTCGCACGGTGGACTTTAAGAACACTTTGCTGATTTTAACTTCCAATATTGGTTCTAAGGTAATTGAAAAAGGCGGTAGCGGTATTGGTTTCGATTTTGCTGAAGATGCTAACGAATCTCAATATAATCGCATTCGTTCTTTAGTGAATGAGGAACTGAAGAATTACTTCCGTCCTGAGTTCTTGAACCGGTTAGATGAAATTATCGTCTTCCGTCAGTTGAATAAGGCTGAAGTCACGGAAATCGCCGATATCATGCTCAAGGAAGTGTTTGGTCGCTTGACGGAAAAGGGCATTGTCTTAGAAGTTACAGACCGCTTCAAGGATCGCTTGATCACTGAGGGTTACAGTCCTAGCTACGGTGCAAGGCCATTACGTCGGGCAATTATGCGCTTGTTAGAAGATAGTTTGGCGGAAGAAATTCTGTCTGGACGTATCAAAGACGGCGATACTGCTCTTGTTGACGTTGATGAAAATGGCATTGTGCAAGTTAGTTCTCAGCAAACACGGGAGTTATTACCCCAAGGTGTTGAGTCTTAGTTAGGTTTTTTAATTGTTAATTGCACGGTGGAGGATTTCGGTTCTCTACCGTTTTTTTGTTTCGCGCAAAGACGCTAAGGAGCAAATAGGAGAAGGAGATTTTTGTAGCGGACTTAGATGATTGCAACGAACAGTTCGTTGAGAAACTTCCAGGCGCGGAGAGGGGAAGGAGGTTTTTGTAGGGGACTAGTCATCTTCAACTAACCTCGGATCAGGTACTCCGTAAAGTCGTTCGGCTAGATCTATATCACGTTCATAATTTGGTTCATACCCGTAATACTCAAGCTTTGTTAGTGGTCTTTCACTAGAATCATAACTGTAATCATAATTACCGTCTTCAATGTCAAGGCTAAAATCACTTTCAGGCTTAATACGGTCTAATAATTTGTCATTGAGTTCAGGAAATTCTAGAGCAAATTTTTCGATAGACGGAATCCAAGACATACCTGAAAAAACGAAATGAGAGCATCTTACATAAGGAGTACCTTTCTCCAAAAGGTCTGAAATTAATTCCTGTAATTTTTCATCTTCTGTTAGGAAAACAAATTCTTTATTTTCGTGTTTACGGAGAAAATTGAGGTAGTCTAAAAAATACAGTCCTCTTTTGTATAAAATTTCATTTGCTCTAGAGTAGAGATTTTCAGACACCAGAGCATATTTAATACGCCGTCTGCTATTGGGACGATTCAGTTTGATTAAAACTGTTTCATTTTCTTTGACATCAATTTTGTAAACTTTGTACATGGTTATCTCAACTAATCATATATGTACGACTTTCTTAGCATAACATCATGTTTACACTGATTACCAAGAATCAATAAAAAAAAATGGTAACAATAAAAGCATAAAAGGTGCTTATATATTAACTTATAAAAGCTAATAATCACTTTCATTTTTATCTCTCCTGCTGTGTGGGAGATTTTTTTTACAGATGAAGATGCAGCATACAAAATACTTTTTAGCAAGTAGTAATATCACGACCTTTGAGGACGGTATTCTCCCATATACACCATTTTCGGTTAGATATAGACCTCATTAAGTTTGTTATATAAAGTAAATTAGGTAAAATTAAATGACATCAGAATTAATTAATCGTCAAATCACCCTTGACGTTAGACATATTGCCAAGCATTTACCAGGAACACCGCAAATGCAGAGACTTCTAAAAAAAGGACAAGCCGCTCATGTATTTAACGATGAAAATACCATGAATCAAGTTGCTCAGTGCATAATAGAAGAAGGTGAGTTTATCGGCACTGTTCGAGATTATGAACGCTATGGAATGTTTTTTACTGAACCAATAGGTTATAGAATTAGTCCAGATGGTAGTAATATTCCACTTTACTATGGGGAGATAAAAATCAATGCAGACAACCAATACCACGTCATACCCCGCACCAGACCAAGTGAAGAATAACTGGGAATTTACAGAAGTATGGATAGATCCGATGTTATCACCTCCATATATTCTGTTATTACTTTGTGATAGTGAGGGAAATTGTCGAATTTATGATCCAAAACAGGGTGATAAGGTTGTATTTTCTAGTAATGATTATGAAACTGCCAAGTTATGGTTACTAGAAGATGAGTATGAACCATTTGAAGGTAGGCTTTTAGCTGCTGAATTAGTGTAAGTTAGTATATTTTTTGTTTCGCGCAATCTCTCTTATATATCCCCCAGGGTAGACGCTAAGAAAAGTAAGAAATTTTAATAGAGGATGAACGATGACATTAGTTAATTATAAAGCAATGACTCTGAAAGAATTACGTCGTTATATTCTTACTCACAGAGAAGATATTTCAGCTTTTCACGCTTATGTTGATCGTTCTAAATCTGAAGGACGGATGATCACAATTAACCCAAATGATGAAAATTGGAAAGAACAAGTTCAACAGGCGATAATCAAAGATGGAACTGAATCAATTGCATAATTCTTGCAGCGTTTTAGTAATGGTAAAAGATTAATTGAAAGTCTAAAATATTTTTATCAACTGTGCAAATGTGTAAATCTGTGAGAATTTGATAAATTGCATCTTGAGCAACTTTTACACCTGCTGCTTTACGAATAATATAATAAATATTAGTAATTGTAGTAGCAGCAATAAACCCTATAATCTCACTTGCATCAATTTTTGCAAATAGCTTGACTGCATCTTCTACAAAAGGTTCTCGTTCCAGCAAAAAATCTAGGACGACATTCGTATCAATAAAAACTCGCTTCATTGGTATTTTTCAGTTAGATAAGTGACATAATCTCCATTAATATTCTCATCACTGGAGATATTTACACTTTTAGCAATACCACGCAGTCGAGATAAATTACCCTGCTTTGATAGTGATATAGTTTCTTGTTGTATTGATTCTAATATAGTTTGTACCAATTGCCAGCGATCGCTCATTGGTAACTGTAATACTTGTTTTTGCAATTCTTGTAATGTCATAAGCAGATATCAAAAATTATTCATTTTCATTATATATCAATATGATGTATATCGCGTACAGTCAATTAATATACCCAGATCCGAAGCTATTGCTAATTTAAAGGAAAGATTACTTATGTATGGTTATAAACAGTGGCTTGCGGAAGGATAATACTAATGGAAATTCCCCGCATCATACTAATAAAATTCTGTCAACTACCTTTGGAAATATTGCTATTTCTTGCTAATTGTGAAAAAATTAGACCGTATTGTCTGAGAAAAAGTAATAAAGAGTAATAGTGAAGTCAGTATAATTTTCAGTATAGTTTTGATTGCTTTGATTGTTAGCTAAGACTTTTTTGTTTCGGTACTGATATCTAAGTATTCATTGATTAAAGGAATCTGGACATGAACTCTCTATTTAATAACAACTTCAAGGGCTGTTTTAGTTTTGTCGCATTAGTATTTATTGGTTACACCGTCAGTGCTGTATTGTTTTTTTTTGATGCCACATACTGATTATGCAAATATTATTGGTTTTTTGTCTTTAATATATTATTCATTGACTATTATTCCTACTATGATAAAAACAATTTTTCCGAATTTTTATAAGCAACAATCTATTTGGAAAAGCTTATTAAAAACCCGACGCTACACTGGTGTTGCTGCTTTTTGTTTTGCTTGTAATCACGGTGCATTATTGATCTGGACAAGATCTTTAAATCTCTTAGATTTTAATACTTGGATTACTTATTTCCAAGGTTTATCATCAATAATTATTTTCACGATTCTAGCTATAACTTCTAATGATGAAAGTATGAGAAAACTTAAAGGAAATTGGAAAAAAATCCACAATTTAACCTATCTATGTTTGTTTATACTTCCCTGGCATATTTTAGATAAAATGTCCGGTAATTGGACTTATCTCACTCCCTTTGCAGTTATTTTATCTATGAGTCTATGTTTGCTTTTTGTTGTTAGAAAAATAATTGAATTTAAGAAAAAGTAAATGATAAAATTCCTGAAAAAATTATAAAAAAGTTAGTAATTCCTAAACTATATATTTTCTGACTATTATGAATATTCTTCATCCAATTTCCGATTTTATCAACTCTGATGCTATAATTTCTCCCTCACAACCAAACTATTACTATGAAGGTAAATGTCCCCAAACTGGTGAAATATTAAGATTACCTCGCACTGGTTTAGCAGAAGCTATAGCCCATAGTCTCATGCAACAACTTGAGGAAAATTATCCTTATTCCCGTGAGGGAAAAATGTATGGTATTTTATTAGTTGAATTACCCAATAGTGAATTAAGAGTTATTAAGGCATTTTCTGGTTTATTCCATGGTAATAGTCTGGTCGAGGGTTGGATTCCACCTATTCCTGGTAGACAGGAAGTGGCTGTATTAGAAACTCAGACTTTAGCAGAATTAGAAACTATTAAAAAAGAGATAATTAATCTCCAAAAAATTCCTGAAAGACAAACATATCAAACTCTTTCTGATGAATATACCCAGGAATTACACGCTATTAGTTTACATCATCATCATAGCAAACTAGAACGACAGGAACAACGGCAAAAATTAGAGCAAATTCTTAGCGGTGAATCTCTAAAAATTGCCTTAGAAAAACTAGCAGCAGAAAGCCGTCAACAGGGAATTGAACGCCGAAATATCAAACGCCGTCAAAATGAAGTTTTACAGCCTTTGCAGGAGATTAAAGCCGCCGCAGATAGAAGAATTACGGAATTAAGACAACAGCGCAAAGAACTATCTCGCAAATTACAAACACAAATGCACGCTGCTTATAGTCTAACTAATTTTTCTGGACAATCTTTATCTTTACAGCAATTATTACCGGGAGGAACACCAACCGGAACGGGGGAATGTTGCGCTCCTAAATTATTACATTATGCTGCAACCCATGGATTAAAACCTTTAGCAATGGCTGAATTTTGGTGGGGTAATTCTTCTATAGAAAATAAGGTTTCTGGAGAATTTTATGGTGCTTGTTTGGAAAGATGTCAGCCATTAATGGGATTTTTATTATCAGGATTAAAGCTAAATCAACCAGAAATCATTTATGAGGATGAATGGCTAATTGCAGTTAATAAATCATCAGGATTATTGTCTGTTCCCGGTCGTTATTCTCATAATCAAGATAGTGTAATTAGTCGTTTAGGTTATCTATATAATCAGGAAATAATAGCTGTACATCGTTTAGATCAAGATACTTCTGGGATTTTATTAATAGCTAAAGATGTAGTTACCTATTCCCAATTAAGTCAACAATTTGAACAAAGGAAAATTCATAAAGTTTATGAGGCTATAATTACAGGTTCTCTAACTATTAATGAAGGGGAAATTAATTTACCTTTATGGGGAAATCCAGATCATCGTCCCTATCAACAAGTGGATTTAGAACGGGGTAAGCCTAGTTTAACGCGCTTTCGTGTAATAGGCGCAGAAGGAAAATATACCAGAATAGAATTTATACCTCTTACTGGACGTACCCATCAATTACGGGTTCATGCTGCTGATAAGAGAGGACTGGGAATGAGGATTTTAGGGGATAAACTCTATGGTTGTCTCAAGAGTGTCAGTAGATTATATTTACACGCAAGGGAGTTGAGTTTTTACCATCCCCATTTAGAAAAAATATTACATTTACAGGTAAAAACACCGTTTTAATGATCACATCTAATTTGTAAAGATATATTGACAAAGATTACAAAACTGTCATATTATTCTTTATATCTAAAAAATACCCGACCTCTTTAAAGAAGTTGGGTATGTGGGTATGGCTAATTTTGTGAATTATGATGAGTTATAAACTGTTGTTTAAACCTAAAAATCAAGGGTTAATTGCTTTAATAGTTGCGGCCACTGCGATAACAGGAGGAATTGCTATTTATGGGATTTCTAACTTTGGCAAAATGGAAAAATCTTCTGTAATTGAAGCAAAACCAATTGTCCCAATTTCGCCCATGGTGACTGCATTAGGAAGATTAGAACCAGAAACAGAAATAATTAAATTATCTGCACCCTTAGCATTAGATGGCGATCGCATTTCTCAACTATTAGTTAAAGAAGGTGATAATGTTAAAGTAGGGCAAGTAATTGCCATTTTACAATCTCGTGATCTGCTAAAAAAAGCCCTGATTCAAAGACAGAAACAGGTGAAAGTTGCCCAAGCTAAATTACAGCAAATTAAGGCTGGTGCTAAGTCAGGAGAAATTGCCGCACAGCAAGCAATTATTGAGAGAATTAAAGCCCAATATACAGGAGATAAACAAGCCCAAGCAGAAAATATTGCTCGGATATCAGCCCAATGGGAAGGTGATAGAATTGCCCAAACAGCAACTATTAATAAACTAACAGCAGAATTAAACAATGCCCAAGCAGAATATCAACGCTATCAACAGTTATTTTCTGAGGGTGTAATTTCTAATTCTGTAATTGATAGTAAACGTTTAAATGTAGAAACCGCAAAACAAATATTAAATGAATCTCAAGCGGTTCTCAAACGGATTAATACCACCGCAAATAAACAACTAGCAGAAGCTAAAATTGCCCTAAATCGTATTAATAATACTAGCAATAAAGAAATTAGTGAAGCCAAGGCTAAACTTAGTAGTATTGGCGAAATTCGTCCCGTTGATATAGAATTAGCCAGAACAGAAGTTGAAAGTGCGATCGCTGATTTGCAACGTGCAGAAACCGAACTACAAGGAGCTTATATTCGCGCCCCTATGACGGGACAAATTATTAAAATTCATGCCCGTGTCGGTGAAAAAATTGATAAAGCAGGGGTGGCTGACTTTGCTCAAACTAACACAATGATGGCAGTTGCAGAAGTTTATCAAACCGATATTAGTAAGATCAAATTAGGACAAACAGCCATAATTACCAGTCAAGGATTTACAGAAGAAATAAAAGGTATAGTCCAACAAATTGGGTTACAAGTCAAGCGCCAAAATGTCTTTGGTGATCAACCAGGAGAAAACTTAGATGGTAGAATTATTGAAGTAAAAATTCGCCTAAATCCTGAAGATAGTAAACGAGTTTCTGGCTTAACTAACTTGCAAGTCCAAACAGCAATTAAATTGTAAAATCTTACCCATAAAGGTGCAAAAAATCAAACTAATGATTAATAAAATATTTAAAAAAACACCCCTAGCTTGGCGACAATTAATGAAAGAAAAAACGCGGTTAGTAATTGCAGTATCAGGAATTGCCTTTGCTGATATACTAATATTTATTCAAATGGGTTTTGAAAGTGCATTATTTGATTCTGCTATCAAACCTCATCGCAATTTACAAGCCGATTTAGTCTTAACTAATCCCCAATTTCAAACTCTATTTTCAGTTAAAAGCTTTTCTAGAGAAAGACTTTATCAAGCATTAAGTTATGAAGGTGTCAAATCAGTTAGTTCTATTTACATAGGTATAGGACAATGGCGTAATCCTGAGACAAGAATGGATCGATCTATTTTAGTTTGGGGTGTAGATCCAGCTACACCTGGTTTAAAATTTCCTGAAGTCCAAGCTAATAAAGATGATCTCAAACAATTAAATCAAGTTTTGTTTGATGAAGCCAGTCGTCCAGAATATGGGGAAATTGGCAAAATTTTTCGAGCAACGGGGAAATTTAATACTGAATTAAACGGAAAAAATATCAATGTTAAAGGTTTATTTCAAAATGGTGCTTCCTTTGCTTCTGATGGTAATGTTGTCGCTAGTGATTCCACTTTTTTACAATTATTTCCTAACCGCAAACCTGATCAAATTGAAGTTGGTTTAATTACTCTCAAACCCGGTGCTGATCTTGAAAAAATCAAAGCCGAATTGAGAATAAGATTAAATCCAGATCCTCAAAATCCTTTTGTGGAAGTTGGAACTCCAGAAACATTTGCTCAAAAGGAAAAGGATTATTGGGCTAATGGTACAGGTATTGGTTTTATTTTTGGTTTGGGTGTGATTGTCGGTTTCATTGTTGGTATTGTCATTGTTTATCAAATCCTTTATTCTGATGTTTCTGATCACTTACCAGAATACGCAACTCTCAAAGCCATGGGGTATACTGATCATTATCTATTGGGAGTTTTATTACAAGAGGCATTGTTATTAGCTGCATTAGGTTATTTACCTGCATTGTTGCTATCTTTTGGGATATATCAATTAACTTTTACTGCGACTCTTTTACCCATAGCTATGAAATTAGATCGGGCAATTAATGTTTTTATCTTAACAGTAATTATGTGTACTATTTCTGGAGCAGTTGCCATGGGAAAACTGCGTTCTGCTGATCCTGCTGACATTTTTTAATTCTCAATCAATAAAACTCTTTTTTATATCTCACCCCAAGGGAAGGAACTATGCCATTGAAACTTACAACTATTGCTCCTGAAGTTATTTCTAGTTCAGAAACAGTGATTTCTGTAGCCAATCTTAATCATTATTTTGGTAAAGGTGCGCTACAAAAACAAGTATTATTTGATATTAATTTAGAGATTAATGCGGGGGAAATTGTGATTATGACAGGTCCCTCTGGTTCGGGCAAAACTACCCTATTATCATTAATGGGGGGTTTACGTTCTGCCCAAAGTGGAAGTTTACAAATATTAGGACAGGAAATGTCTGGGGCTAGTAAGGGACAATTAACTAAATTACGTCGTCAAATTGGTTATATTTTTCAAGCCCATAATTTAATGAGTTTTTTAACAGCAAAAGAAAATGTGAGGATGTCTTTAGAGTTGCACGAAAATTACTTCAAAGGTGATATTAATGCCAAAGCTATAGCGATGTTAGAACACGTTGGTTTAGGGGAACATATTAATTACTATCCAGAGAATTTATCCGGTGGACAAAAACAACGGGTAGCTATAGCCCGCGCTTTAGTTAGTCACCCGAAAATAGTATTAGCAGACGAACCTACAGCTTCATTAGATAAACAATCAGGCCGCGATGTGGTAGAATTAATGCAAATGTTGGCCAAAGAACAAGACTGTACTATTTTGCTTGTCACCCATGATAACCGCATTCTCGATATAGCTGATCGGATTATTTACATGGAAGATGGACAATTGAAAAGTAATGGTGTAGATATTCGTGGAAAAGTGAATTAATCCTCCCTTATTTAAAGATAATTTCCTCCCGAATTTCCAGATTAAGAGTGTGTTGAATTTTCAAAAGTTTTGTCAAACTAGCACTAGCATATCCATTTGCTTCATCACGTTGCACCTGTTGAGGTTTAACTCCTAAAAGTTTGGCAAAACTCTCTTGAGTGAGTCCACGAATAATCCGCGCTTTGATGAGTGCTTCTGGTAGTTTTTCTAAACTATCATATTGCAATTTCTCAATTTTACCTTGATTATTTTTGAGATTTTCGTACTCTTTTATCTCTTGAGTAAACTCCTCAATTTGGCTTTTGAGTGAATCAATACGAGCCTCATAACGTAGTTTTTGGTTTTCATCTTCTGGAACTGGTTTACTAGCATATTGAGCCATTGCTAACTCAAATTTATTCATTTGTGCCTTAGTAATATTGTACTGCCATTCATTCAAAATCATAATGTTTAACCTATAAATCATTTTTTCAAAAATGACATTACCTAATAATCAAAATTAATTAGATAATGCCAATTTATATCCCTGTTTTATATTGATAACTTTTAATTTTAAGGATCAAAAGTAGCAAAAAGTATTTTGCATCCTAAATTGTGTTGTGTCAATATATGATCTAACAATAAATCCAAAGTTAATCTCTACCAAAAAACTCCGAGCCATTAACCCAGGAATACAGATTCAATTGTAAATTAAATTACTTAAAAATAAAACAACACTTACTGATTCTTGTTTCTTGACCACGATCTGTTAATCTAAGTGTGGAAGATTAGCAAAATAGTCAATGGAAATTAATGGAAATTAGTAATTTATTCCAAGCTGGTGGTATAGTCATGTGGCCACTGCTGTTTTTTTCGGTGTTGGGAGTGGCGCTAATTATCGAACGCATTACCTTTTGGGTTAAAATCAGCAACCGTCAAAACCGTATTGTCCAAACTGTCCTTAAAGCTTATCGTCAAGGTAATATGGTTGATGCTTTAAATATATTACATAGAAATGCTGATTTACCTATAGCCCGGATTTTTTTAGCAGCCTTAGAACTGGAAGAACCCAACCCAGAAGAATTTCGTTTGGCTTTAGAAAGTGAAGCACAGGCCGAAATTCCCCTATTAAAAAGGTTTCAGAACATTTTCGATACAATTATTGGTTTAGCCCCCTTGTTGGGTCTGCTAGGTACAGTATTGGGATTAATTGCTTCCTTTAAATCATTGAATATTGGTGATGTCGGCGGGACAAAAACCGCCGGTGTCACATCTGGAATTAGTGAAGCCTTAGTATCTACAGCATCAGGATTAGTGGTAGCTATTATTACCCTGTTTTTTGCTAATACCTTTCGGGGAATGTATTTACGCCAAATTGCTTGGATTCAAGAATATGGTGGTCAGTTAGAATTACTTTATCGTCGTTACTATGAAAGAGGAGATATTTCTTGACGCTCCCCGCCCTATAGAGGGACGGGGATTCTTGTTTCAATAAACTTGTCTCCAAGTCTGGGTAGAGGGTCATCTCTCCACAAGCGTTAGTTTCGGTGCGCCCCACCGTACTTACATCCTAGCCAACTTGTCTTAGTGCCTTAGTTAGAATGTTGATTGCAGCATTATGGTCACGGTCAAGAACACAACCACATTTACAAACATGAGTTCTAACTGATAGAGATTTTTTAACTATTTCCCCACAATTAGAACAATTTTGAGAAGTATATTGAGGTGCAACAGGTATAATTACACGCCCATAGACTTTAAAAATACTCTAACCATTGAGTAAACAATGACCAAGAAATTTTAGATTTTAGATTTTAGATTTTAGATTGGGAATTTTCGGTACAAGTAGGGGGCAACGGCCGTTGCCCCCTACAATTTCAGGGCGGAACTAATCCAAAATTGCTAATCTAAAATCCCCAAGCTCCACACTTGAGGGTGGAGTCAATCCAAAATCCAAAATCGTAAATCCAAAATCCACTGACCATCCCACATCACTAATTGATTTGGCTAATTTGCTATTTTTAACCATGTTTCTCACTTGCAGTTTTTCAAACGCCACTAAATCATTAGATCTAACCACGCACAATGCTGTTTTTATAGCAAAGTCTTTACGCTGACGTGAAACTTTCAAGTGTCCTCTACCAAGACGGTTAATAGCTTTCTTGCGATTATTAGAACCTTTCTTTTTACGACTAACTTTTTTCTGTAATCGTTTTCAAGATTTTTCTGATTTTCGTAAATACCTCGGATTATCAACTTTATCTCCTTGGTAATCAGTATAGAAACTGTTGAGTCCAACATCTAAACCAATAGTTTTATTTGTTGGTTTAATCTCAATATTTCTTTCTGCATCTATACAGAATTGAACGTAATATCCATCAGAACGTTTAACTATTCTAATTCTTTTGATTTGGTTGATTTGATAGAAATGTAAATCCCAAGTTCCAATTAATTTTAGTTGTCCAATTCCACATTTATCTGTAAAGTTAATGTGTTTTCGGTCTTCCAATAATTTCCATCCAGTTTTATATTCAATGGAACGGTTATTCTTTTGAAACTTTGGATATCCTTTCTTTCCAGGAGTTTTAGCTTGACAATTATCAAAAAATCTTTTAATTGCGAATGCGGCTCTTTCGGCTGCTGCTTGTCTAGCCATAGAATTTAATTTATCCGCAAAATCAAATTCATTAGCCAAAACAGCAGTATATTTGTTTAAGTCGTAAGGTTTCACACCTTGATTGTCCATCCAAAACCGTAGACACTTATTCCGAATGAATTGGGTTATTCGTATACCTTCGTTAATATTTTGAAACTGTTGTTTCGTGCCTTTGGCTTTAAATTCTAAAACAATCATAAGAATACCCGGCAAGTGGGAAACTCAGTGGCTTTAGCCCTGAGAGGGAAACGGCACGAGCGGTTTTAACCGCTGTGAATCTTAAAATTGAAACCAGATTTTTGATTGGAATCTGGAAACCAACTCCCTTGCGGGGTAATGTTAGCTTCGACCTGTTATAAGAGCTTGTTAGGCTGGCAACACTGTTTCTGTTACCTTAAAACTGTTTAATTGCCAGCGACAGAGCAGGGAACTAGCTACGCATTCCAGGGTGTCGTGACTCAAATAACGGCTACCATGAGAGTAAACTCAGGGTGGTCTGGTCAGTACGGCTTGCTTGATTACTCTTGCAAGCCCAGTCCCTTTAGGGCTGGGTTACTGACGGTATTTTTCCTTTTCGACTTGATACCAATTTAATCTAACTTAGGGAATTAGTAAACCCTAATTAACAAAAATCAAACTACACTCTGCATGATTAAGTTATACTTAATATCACTTAGAGTCTGTTTAATTTTTGTCTCGCCTTATATCCCCGTCTTATGAAGAACGGGGTATTACGGCGATTTTTGATAAATTGGCAAAGGTATTAATATGAGGTATTAATATGAAAATATTCATTCTCTTCCCTTACGTAACTGTTTTGTAAGATGTTACTCTCAGTGAACTGGCTACAACGAATACTATATTTATTTTTTCCAATAAGTATGATCACTAGTTCCGGTATTAAGTCTGTATCTGCTGCTCCTATTCAACTAGATGAAAATTGGGGTTCAGTCTCACTTGTGATAGAACCCGTTCCTGTGGTTGATAATGTACCAAATTCACGCCAAAATAACGGGGATATTACAGAAACAGATTCCTCTATTTTTTTCCCACTACATAAAAACTTGAACTCATTTCCAGAATTAACCGCACAAATTACAAATTTTGGTATTTTAGAAAACTTAAACATAGTTTTTGACAGCAGCTTTCTTCCTCAGAATTTGCAGTCAATACCAATATTAATTGCTGCACCTGAAAACTTCAATCCTCAGCTAAGGTTAACTTCCCAACAAGTATCTCCTCCGCAAAGACAACCAACTCCTACAGTACAACCAACTTCACAACCAACTCCTACAGTACAATCAACTTCACAACCAACTCCTACTACACCTGTGCAGCCAGCGTTTGTTTTGGAAAGTATCCAAACAGGGTTTCGTACGGACATGAATAGTTCCCAGCAGGAGAATCAAATTATTGAACCAGTCTTTCAATTCCGGTTATTCAATGGAGAGAAAATTAAATTGAAAACTGCCTTTAATAAGTTGAGTCAAACGAAATTTACATCTCTTACTAATATTCCCCTTCAGTTCGGATGGGAAGGCAAAACAGGTAAATATACTCTAAAATTAGGAGCAGGAATTGATCTATTTAATCGCTTACCAATGGCTCTCAATTTCAATGCTCAGATAGATAGACCAATTGCTGTTAAACTCAATCCAGATTATAGCCTCAAGTCAGGTTTATTTTTATCAGCAGTCGTAGAACAAGGTCTTTATAAAACTAGTGTGAAAACACTGGAAAATCAAATTACAGCTATACGCTCTGGTTTCAATACTTTTTGGCAAATTGACCCTAATACTAGCTTTTTTGGCTCCTATCGTGTGGGTTTATATAATGATGGTAATTTTGAGCAACAGATTTTTAATCGCTTGGAACATAAGTGGGGTGAATTTTGGTTTGCTGGTAATGTTTTCGCTTGGAAGTATACAAGCGATCGCCAAGAAAGTAGTGGCTATTTTTCTCCAGAATCTTCTCTAGTTTATAACGGTGAAATCGGATGGGGAAAAAACATTTTTCCTTTTTTAAATTGTCGCTTAAATACCACCTTGGGAAGACAAAGAGTTAATGGTAGTAAAAGTGGAGGTACTGGCTATCAAACTCGCTGTACAGTCAAAATATCACCAAATATAGCTTTAGATTTAGGTTATAGTTTAGGTAAGTCTCACAATCTCATGACTGGGGAAAGTCTGTATAATAATCAGACATTAACAGGCCAATTACAGATAAAATTTTGACCTGTTTTTTTACTGACAACCCAAGATTTTAAAAGTTTAAAAAAGTAAAAGCAGGGAAATCGAAATCATAAATTATCGAATTTCACAGCATCAAAATAAACTTTTACTTTACTCTTTTATTCCAGCCCAAACCGTGAGAGGTTTACCAACTTTTTTATACAGCAAGCTTTCTAAAATTACACCATTATTATTGGCAGTAAGAGCTTTATTTGGCTGATTTAAAGACTCATAAAACCCGTTGTACCAACCTTGATCAGATTTGAGTTGAGTTTGCACAAAATTAAATAATTTGTCTGTGTAAGCAGTATTATAAAGGACGTGCCAACCTACGGCGGCTTTAGCACTGAGAAAACGTAGATCATCATATTTTTTCCCTGTTGCTGTGATGGTTGCCCAAGGTTCTCCATTCACAAATAAGCTACTATAAACAAAGTAAGGAGCGCGATCTAAATTATCTTCCGTGACAGCAGTTAAAAATTTAGTTGTTTGATAACGAGCTTCTTGAGCGGCTAAAATTCGGTCTGAGAATGCTTTAGGTAAAGCTTGAAATCCGGTTTCAATACCATCTAAAATATAAGGTTCGCTGAGAACATAATTATTTGCACCTGAATTTTGATAATCCCGTCGATCATAAGGAACACCCTGCCCGTAGAGGTCTACAAAGTCTGTATTGGATGTATAATCTAAGGCTTTTTTGACATCTAAACCCCAGAGTTTTAACCCATAAGCTCCGTAATTTTCATAACCTAAACGCCCTTCCTGGGTATACTGTTCTTGACCAGCAATAACAGAAGTACCGTACATTTGCCCGTTTTTAACCAAGCGCTTAATTTGCCAATGTTTCCAGACAGCTTCCGTTGGCGATCGCATTTTGGGATATTTTGTACCAACAATATTCAGCCATATAGCTAAACGTCCTAAGTCTAAAGCAGACCAACCAATTTCTTCTCGTTTATCTAATTGACCATAATTTACAGGTATCAATGTTTTTGAATTATAGACTTTATTCGGTAATTCTCCTTTATACAAAGGCATAGACGCTAGAGTTTTTAACATCTGACTCATTTTGCTCTCAAACTCTTCTCCCGTAATGATATTAAGTTCTTTAGCACTGACCAAAGCAGCCATAGCAGCGGCTTGGTCCCACATAGTAACAGAGGGAAAATTATTTACAGAATTAACTAAACCAGTTTGATCGTTCCAATTACGTTGGAAGTATAACCAAGCTTGACGCGCCATTGCAGTTTCCTCTGTAGTTAATGTCCCACTTCCTGGCGCAATATAGGGTCTTTTGGCGGTTGTCAATTCCGCAGCGGCAATGGGTTTACCTGCTACAATTGTTAATTTAGTATTCAGCTTGCTAATATTATCAGTATTTATAGTTAAATACTTTGACAAAGAATTGAAACCTATAATTGCAATTACAGCGGTTATAACCCACATTCCGCACCCTGAACTGTCACAGATCAAAAAAGCAGAGATAGTAGTACATAATAACTAACGATCAATTAAAGAGAAATAAGCTTAATGAGAATACATATCATTAAAAGGGGGGTGGTGTGAGAAAGTAAAGTTTCCTAAGGAGTCCGAATTCAAGATGATTAAAAAATTTATTATTCAGAAAGCAAGAAATGAGAG